>JAFIGA010000056.1 GCA_020831715.1 Leptospira sp.
CCCCCGCAATTCTTTTTTTAAAAAATTATAATCCTACTGTGGATATTCTTTTTTGGAGAGGGATATCCGCCCTTATGGTACCGCCAGATTTCCTCCCTAGGGCACCCGGATGGAAGAAAATTAGCCACAGATAAACGCTGATGCACGCGGATGTTTTTCTATGGAAAGAAGGTAAAACCACTGGGGCAGATCCGTTTTGCAATTCTACCGCAAAACAGCATAAAAGTTCATAATTTTTGAATTTTTTGGAAATAAAACTTGACAGGGATCTTGGGAAAATTATCTATATCAATTGTTACCTTAGCCACACGCTAGAGCTGCTTAAGCATGTGGCTAAGAAAATCCCCACCGATCCCGAAACGGTCACCAATGAAAAATTGCGGCAACCGGATCCTTGCAACCGGGAGGATAGAATTTCTACTGTTCTACACAGACAAGGTGAAATTTTCCTGAGCAATTAAATTCACTTTGATTACTAGCCAAAGATTGATTTGGAAAAAGGATTGTTCTCGACGTACTAGGTGCAACATATCCCCAGTTGCCTCCCGAAGCGGAGTTATCACTCGTCCAACTAGTGTTTGTTGTATTTCTTAAACTAGATCCTCCTGAAGGCGGACGACATTGTCTGGATGTAGTTTCAAAAATTTCCTTTTCTGATCCACCTGTACTAAACCCTGTAAAAAACCATAGATTTTCAGTAACTTCTTTTACTGGAAGCAGAACATCAATACTTCCTAAGAATCCATTTGCATTAGAAAACAATTTAAACTCATTCGTAGTCCCAAAATCACTCCCATCAATTCTAACATACTTTGTGCTAGCTTTGAAAACCCAGTCTTTATCTCCATTATCTTCAATTTTCGTTCCATCGAATAGAAGCTTCCTATCATCACCCGAGAAGATCATTGCCTTATAGACTGAGTTGCGATTTGTTGGTTTATTGCTATCTGACATACATTTTTCATCAGCACCTGTTATTCCACCTAGATTCCCATCATAGGTAGCTTCGGTAAGGAAGATTCTACAATCATTATCACAAGTTACGACTCCTCCACCGTCACCACTTCTTTGGCTTAGCAATAGAAGACCGGTTATAAGATCGGAATCATCGTTATCAGATGAAGTATCGAAACAAAAATTGAGACCCATGGAAAATAATCCAAGGATCATGAAAAGTTTAAATTTACGTGTTAATTCTTTCATGAATATATAAACATCTATCAATTAAATAATTTGCAATATATTTTTACTATTTTATGAAATATATAAAAAAATAAATAGAAGTATATAAAATAATGAATTAATAGCTATTTATATCTAATAAACGAACATTATATGATATTATTCGTATAATTCATGAACAATAATAAAAATAGTTCACATAATGTAAGAACAGAATTGATGATTGTTCACTCGCTAGGTGAACAAATTGTGTATTTGTTCAAGATAATTCTTTGTTTCCCTAATATCAGTTTGGAAAGACTTCCGGGGATGAAGAGGATTTAGGGGATTGGGGTGGAAACGGATCGTGGTGGGAGAGGTAGTTGTGTTGATTGGGATGGAAAATAAGATAATTATCTAGAACGTTTTATAAAAATAGGAGTAGAAAATTTGGATTTCTTCTTGGTAGGTTTAAGTGGAATTTGTTTTTTAATTACGTTACGACATGAAGAACAGAAATTCATCACAATAGACTTTATCGCTAAGACTAGCTTCCCCCAAAATCCGGGCGACCGAGGGGGGAAATCCTCTTTATCACCGGAATTATCTTAAGAAGAATGGCGAGGGAAATCGCAGCACAAAGGGATGCTGGGTGCATCCCGACTGCGAGATTGTGACCGCAAACGAACATAGGTGAGTAAAGCGAGTCGCTGGATTCGAGAAAACATCCCTAATAAAATGGGTCTCAATATCATATTCCAATCGGGATGTTATGATCGAATTCCAATGAGGATTTAGGGGATTGGGGTGGAAACGGATCGTGGTGGGAGTGCTTGTGGTGTTGATTGGGAGGGGAAATAGGAAAATTTTATAGAACGTTTTATAAAAATAGGAATAGAAAATTTGGATTTCTTCTTAATAGATTTCCAAAAACCTCTTTTTAGAAACAAGATACTCTCTACTTTTTTGAAGTCAGAGGGCAACAGGATATTCGCCGTCTTATTAATGGCGGCGAATATAAGTTGAGATGTGTATTTTTTTATTCGATACCTAGCTTTTAATGTTGATTTTCTTAAACTTTTTAACCCAGACCTTTTTATCTTTTCTCTCTGAGTTTCAAAACGCTTGAAATAGTATTCTCGAATCCTGAGACTTTTCGAAATTGCTTTAGCAAGTTCCAGGTTATAACCTTGAAGTCGGAATGACCCCGGCACTACTTAGTTCTGAGGCACGTTATTTGTGAGCCTCTTAAGCGAGTAAATATCCTGTTACCTTGAAATATCTCTGGAGTATAAGGGTTTTGGGACAGACTCAAAATTATAAATCTAAGGCTGACTAACGGAAAAGTTATCAAAAAATACTGATGCGGATGCTGGGATTCTTCTGGAGGAAACACTAATTCTTGCATGAGTAGCAGTTGCATTGGCTCCTCTAGTATTTGACTTTAGATCCCATGTTGATTGAGATGCAATATTGGATATCGTAGACCCGGAAAATGTGATCTGATTACTGCAATCAGAGTCAGTATAGTATCTAGATCCCAGTCTTACTTCAGAATCGACCACTGGGTCTGGAGTGTAGAAATATCCATTTACAGTAAGGCTTTGGCTACCATCTAAAGCAAAGCAATTTGACAGGAATTCTCTAGCTGCAATATTAGTAGTCAGATTACTAAATCTTGAAATGTTGTTCCCATTTTGTGCTGTGATTCCAATGCTTGATGCTAAAATAGCCTGAAGCTCTGCTCCAGCGGTTGATCCAGCCATAGTCCATCCATTGGGACAACCTACACCGTTTGCACTTTGAGGACAATTATTCGTATCATCCTCAAAGCTTGGATTGATCAATCCAAGCAATGCAGGTTCGCTCCCATCCCCCGTTCCGAAGCTGCTATTAAAGGCACTTTCTAAATTTATACCAAAACTATCTTGAACTCCCGTCGTAATTCGGACATAGATGGTCGTGGATGCGGGTAGGTCTGAGGATGGAGTGACTGTATAAGTGTTCCCACCGACACTAGGAGTTGCATTAGTCATCGCAATGCAGGAACTAAAACCACTATCAGTTGAAACCTGCAATGTTCCAGAACAAGTTGTGCTATTGTGAGTGGTTATAGTAGAGGTGTTCATTGCCTTGCTGAAAGTGATTGCGATAGTGGAAGTTAATGCTACTCCGGTTGCCGAGTTCGCAGGGGTGGTGGATGCCACTGTTGGGGGTGTTCCATCAAAACATATATTAGTTCCCGGGTTGGCAGCTTTAGGAGTCCCGGGGCAACTTGCCACAAATCCAAAGGCATCGGCATGGGACTCTCCTGCAGAATAATTGCCATTGGGAACTCTTTGGAGAATTCCGTTATTGGCTAAGTTGGTTGTCGCTGATCCTTGGAAAGCAGAAGCTGAACCCCATCCTACAAAATCAATAATTGTATCATCAGATATTGTTGTCGGATTCGTACCTTTCACGAGAAATATGCAATTATTATCTGTGAAAGCACTGAAATTTCCAACTTGATCTTCATTTCCAGGGAATCCTGCATTTACAGCAAGTACATAGTATCCATTTGCAGGGATTGTTCCGGTTAGAGCTACTGTGTTAGTTGAATTATTAGCCCAACCTGCATCGCAAGTTCCTACTCTTCTAAATCGCAGACCTGCTTCCGCAAGATTGATTGATTGACTTGTTCGATTATAAAATTCAACCCAGTGATTTGAGGACTCTCTCCTCACCTCATTGATCACAATCTGTCCTCTACCAACGGATACGGGCTCAATATTTGCCGAGCCAATTGTACGTAGTGCAGTATTGGTATAAACTCTCCAAGTGGATAAACTATCTGAGCCTGTACCATTTGGGATCTTTGCAATTGTGTCGCTACTTCCAAAACCTGAAGGTGGATTCTTTCTTACCGCATCCGATTCAGCCCAAGAACCACCGGCTTGGGGCCATGCGTTAGCCGTTACAACCGGGTCTATACAATTTGTATTACCTGAAGTTCCGGCACATCCTGTCCAACTACCATCACCATTTGCATAGGCTATAGCTGATTGTATGTTTGGCCCATTTTTTACTATCATCACTCCGTCGGTTCCGGCTGGATTGTCTATTCCATAGAATTCCCAATAATTCGGATTGCCTTCAGATTTGTTCTGATTATTTGAATCATCCGTATTGCTATACCATACTATATAATCACCTGCTTCGACTATGCGATCAGGAAATTTTCTACAACCGGTACCGGAAAATGCCCTGTAGCAATAATCGAGATTTCCTATCGATCCGCCTGTGATTACAAAAAATTCTACAAAATCTGTTGCTGCAGGCAGACCCGGAGCCAATTCGTTGATTGCTAAAAGTGCCGTAGGTGCGAATCCGGAGAATACAACAGAACTACCACCCAATGGAAGGTCTCCTGTTCCTATCATATTTTCCACGCAAAGAATATAGTTTCCACCTTGGTTTTGAGTCGATGTTGTAAGAGTAGCAGTTGCACCGGAAAGTGAAACATTCGTTATGTCCAATTCAGTTCCTGAACAAGAAGAGCCTTCGAAGATTTTATAATTGGAAAGAGTATTTCCTCCACTTGTGGGATTTACACTGAATGTAGCAGTCAAGGACGTAGATGAAGTTGCTGATGCAGCAATTAAATTGAATCCGGGGCAGGTGACATTTAGTCCACCTAGATTCCTATCCGCAACATCATATGAATAAACAAAGGCGGATTTACCTGTAGATCTAGAGCCATTGGGGCATCTTTTAATTGTATCACTATTATTGAAGAATGTTCCGGTTGGAGCTGTTCTGATTATGGCATCGGATTCTTCCCAGGTTTCGCCTTCTTGTGTCCATTGCCCCGCACTTAATATAGGTGGAATACAGGAGGCGACCCCCGAGGATCCATTGCAACCGTTCCAAGTTCCACCATTGTCTGCGTAAATTACAACCGACTCATAAGGATTGCCGGCTGATCGAACATATACAATACTATCTGTACTAACCAAACCGGGTAATCCATAAAATTCCCAAGCATTTGAGATGTCACCATCGGATATGATTGAGTCGTTTATCCCATCTCCCTCATGTAGAAGAATGTATTCTCCCGAGCGAACTCTTACTTCGGGAAGTTCTGAACAACTATTACGGGCACATATCTGAGCCGAACGCAAATTTCCACCACTAACAACAAATAGCTCAACTTTAGGTCCCGATGTTGCTCTAGGCGCAACCTCATTAATAACAACCTCCGCTTGACCCAAACTGAGATCGATTGTATTCAATGGAAGCTGAATCACATCTTCCCATACAATTATAAAATCCACCTCACCCGAATATTCAACCGTTGGAGTAGTATTTACATCCACAATTTCGAATGAAAAGCTTCCTAAATTTTCGCGATCCACATTGGTAACCTGAACTGTATGTCTACCCGCATTGAGATAGAGCGAGAAAAATCCTGATGAATTGGTTAAGTGGATTATGCCATCTTTTTCCAATCCATGTCTTCGGAGGGCTTGGTTATTCTTATCTCTTAAGAATCCATTCACTCGAAATTCAGGTGCGGAAGCAGTTTCTGAACCTCCACCCCCTAAACCTAATAGAAGTAGAAAGAAATTATCATCATCCGAGGAAGTAGTTCCCGGAATGATACCGCAAGAAGACATAAAAAAAATAGAAATCAATAAAAGACTCACTATAATCTTATATTTTAAGATTGTAGTTTTCATTATGCTTCTCATTATTTTACTCCTCCCTATATTATATAACATCTCATTCTACATTCAATTCAAATTTTTTAAAATAATTTCTTTCCATATTAAAATTTAGTTACAATTATTGGCTCCTCCGGGGGTAATATTGCCGGCTGGGACTTCGGTAAAATCCGTCGAGTTGCTAAATACATCTGTTTTAAATCCATTGGGGCAACGTTGAGACCTTCGGTTACTACTACTCGTGGGAACAAATGAACCTCCTAATATAGAGATCGCATTATTTTCCAAATTTACAAAATCAATCAATCCGGGATGATTTAATCCCGTAACATTATCTGAAAGTATTAAGCCTAAGCAGTATCCTGTTCCTAGTGTTCCAAGGGATATGTCATTCGCAACAGCATCATGAAGCCCCGGTCTAGCTAGAACATAATATCCTTGAGGAGGAATGGAACCACTGATATCAATTTTTTGAGTGTAGCTTCCTCCTGATATATTGCAATTATTGGATCTGAATAATGAAATCTGTTGATTAGTGGAATTGAATTGAATGCTTTGATCTGTGGGGTTGAAGATTTCAACAAATGTATCACTAGCTGTTGCAAAAACAACTTCATTGATCACCAATGATCTCGCCGGATTATCAATATCAGGTGGCAAGTTTCCTGATGTCATGCTTGCATAACCCGGTGTACCGAAAGTTTTTTCATAAAAGTCAGGATCGAAATTAAAATTTCTATTAGGATCGGAATTGGTATTGGTTTTCCAATTGGAAATGTTTTCACCGGGGAGATCAGTACGTATTCTTTCCATCGTACGGAAGTGCCTTCTATCTACATCAATCTTTCCAAACGTATCTGATCGACTAATAAAAGGTACACCTTGGTTTCCGGCAATGTCTATTACTCTTCCCAATGAATCTAAAATTCTGCACTGATCCGTTCTGGAATCATTGATAGCATTATCAGCTCCAAAATTAATTCTTAGATGAACTTCTCGAAGTTGTGTATTCCGATCGTGTTCAACTAGAAAATATTGTTTGGAACCAATGATTGTTCTCTGTGGGAATCGAAATACTGTGGCAAATGATCCACTTGTTCCACATTGAAATATCCAATCTGATACATTAATTGGGGCGTCAGTATTATTGTATAATTCAATCCATTCTGAGGAGGTATCTGAGCCTACAGAATTACCACCACCCATCCAGTTGAGTTCGGAGATGACAACAGATAAGAATCCTGCATCTGTTTTTCCTGTTTTAGAATTGGATTCTAAGGTTTTAGATCTCAATGATCCCAAGAATGAACTTACTCTATCAACATTGAGTCGATCTTCAAATACAAACATCAATCCATCATGACTGGAATCCCCACGGCTGCTGAGTGAGTGAGATGCAACAAATGCCATACCGGTTGGTTGTCCGGTATCTAGGACTAACATATTTAAGCTGTTTGATGGCTTTGCATCTGCATAAATTCTTGGCTCGATTCCTTTTTCCCTTAAATAATGCATGGAATTCACTCGCCTAGGTGCGGTTCCTGTTGTCCCTGAATTGGCGAAAGAATTGCAATCCAATCCCAAATATTCATTGAATGAGCAGTTTCCTAAAGCATTGGGATCCAATTCCGTGTCGTTCTTCCAAGAACCAATAACAGACTTTACGGGTACTCCAGACTGGTCGATTTCAAATGCAATATCTTCCAAAGTCCTCTGTTGTGTTGCCGTAACTCTTCTATTGGAGAAAAACTCTGTGGAGAATAACTGGATAGAGGACTTGGCTCCGGGGATCCTTTTAGCCATAAAGTTAACCGGATTCTCTTCCGGAGCCATATAGATTCCAATATCTGTGTCCCCTATCAACCAATGATTTCTTTGATTTAATCTTTGTTTGGATGCTCCAAATGATCCGTTCAAAATTAGATCAGTTGCGCCGGATAATTTTCTAACAATCCCATCTTCATGGCTTTGTAACATCCCATACATAAAAGGACTGGAATTAAGACCGATTTCTGTCGGTGGAGCAGTCGAGAAAAATGCTCTTCTTTCATCAACAACACAGAAATTCAAATAAACTTCTCCGGCTCCTTTATTCCCTATCCATAATTTTCTGTTCCTACCTATAGATGGCAGAAAGGTGTTTAGTTGTTTGTATCCCATATAGGTTCGATTATCTTCATCCATTCCAACTCGAACATCTCGTCCAATATTATGAAGCTCCCATAATTTATTGATGACTCTGGGGTTGTCTATATCTTGAAATACACAATAGGCTTTATCCTGAGTAAAATTTAGAACAAGTAGAAGTTGATCAATCGCTGCATTGGATGCCCCTCGATCTCCGGGTCCGGAAAGATTGTACATAAATTGGCTGGATAAACCATCGAATAGTTGCAATAATGGGTTAACTTCCTCTTTTGTACTCCTACAGTTTGCAAAACTTAATATTAATGATACTGATAGAATTATTTTAACAATTTTAATGACTTTATTAATATTTTTGAAATATTTTAAAAATTTTAATCCGGTTGTCATAAAGTAATTCCCTTTCCTCAAGAAAAATTCTTTTAAAATTTTTGGTAGTCTAATGAATAGAGTATTAGTGGAATTTATAATTAGTTTTAAGGAGTGATTGCATGAACAACTTAGGAAAAATTCTAACCTTGTTTTCTTTGATATTTTCTCTACAATGCCAAACCATCCAAGAAAAGGCTCAGTGGTGGTGGGATGATTTTCGGGGTGTTGGTGAAGAGAAAACAGCCAAGAATCCTGAGATGGAAGAATCTGAAGAAAGGAAGAAACAGTACGATAAGTACGAAGATGATATGGATGTATATAGAGTTTTGAGAGATTAGTTTCCATAATTGAAGTCATTCCCATTTCTGTTTCTTGCTACTCTGGTTAGGTAGCGATTGTTCCCCCCATCCCTATAATCCGCACATCTGTCCTGAATTTCAAAATCATTGAAATCCTTAACAGGAAAGATATTGTCCAATTGATATAGATCCGGATTGTTGTGTAGATATCGAAAACCCCATTCAACTAAATTGACGGCAATGCTTCCATTTCTATTCGAATAACACATAACGTCTATTGGTCTTGCATTCGCCCCATATCCCAATAGGACTATGGCATCTGTAGATGGAATTCCGGGATTATCCGAGAAAAAATCCCAATCAGGAGTGGAGCCTGCGGTTTTATTTATAGTTGGATTCTCTCCGATTCTTTTATCATCAGAAAGAATATTTGTAGTATTCATCTGAATTCTTAATAGATCACCTGCTTGAACTTGAATGTCTCCAACTGTATAAACCATTGAAGGGGTAGCTAGTGTTGTGGAATCATAATAATAGATACCCATTCCTTTTGCTGAACCGCCTTGGGTAATTTCAACTACTACCTTATCTCTTGATCCGGATTGTCCCGGCCAAACCTCTTTAATATAGCCTTCTGCTTTAGGTAAACCAAAGCCGGTAAAGCTAATATTTCCACCTTCAGCAGTACTATTTGTAATATCCAGACCATTTCCATGAACATCTAAAGTAATTAGCTCACCGGGATTTTGATTGCGCCCTATGATTAAAAGCCCGGGATCATTGGAATCTATCTGAATTGAGGATGCGCCTGTAATCGAAGGAGGATTGGTCATCGCCCATCTCATTCTTACAGCCGCAGTATTACCATTAATTGAATAGGCATCGATAGGAACATTGGTCTGATTGACAATACCATCTCTTGCAATCGATGGATTCGCCGGAAAATTATTTCTGATCGCAGAAGTAGGCGTACCAATCGTACATCCTTTATTTAGATTGTCTCCACTAGTCGTACAAATAGCGTGATCGTCTCCCATTCTCCCTGTTGCCCTTAAAGCATCATTTCCACTTCCCGTTCTATTGTTTCCGTTAGATGTATACCAAGAGGAACTACCTTCACCGGGTAGGGCTCTTCCGTTGGGATAGAAAAATCGTTCCATTGAATGAGTTCTTCTATCTTCGGGGTTTGATACTCCTGCCGCCGGTGGTTCTCCATTCCCGGCTCGGTCAATGAGATTCATGGACAAATCGTATAATTTTAAATCCATAAAGGAAGAACTGAGTCGAAAATTCTTAGTTCCGGATATTCTTAAATCGGCAGCATCATTGTCAAATGCTGTAGGATTGAAGACCGGAAGGGAGTTATTGGAATTCTTAATCAGGAAATATCCCTTTGGATCAATAATCATCCTTCCTCTTCTGTGAAGCTTATGAACTCCCGGTTCAAACCAACTAAATCTATCGGGAATTTGAAAATGAACAATCTCATCCGGATCCCAAGTTATCACCCAGTTCGATATATCAATCGGACGATCTGTTGTGTTGTACAATTCAAACCAAGAATCTGTTCTTGCGGGGGATCCTCCCGTAGCTCCACTTCGATATGAACCTGCCCAAAGAACTTCTGAGAAAACTACGTCTCCCGGTTGAGCTTGGTCTCCTGTATTCATAGTTATTTGATTTGTTATCGGTCTACCTACGTTCCAAATACCATCCCACTGTTCCATCAGCTCTGCCGCAACCCAGGGTGAGTCAATGATTAACATGTTCTCATCATTATTATTAACTGCATTATTCGACCAATTGAATGAGCCGGTTGAAACAATCCTTCGATCAATGATCATAGTTTTGCAGTGGAGTTTACCTCCCGAAGTCCTTAGACCGGGAACTTTAGTATTTTCATTTCCGTCTTCTTTATTGAACGGACCGTTCGGATTGAAACGACCGGCTTGGTAGATTCTTGAGCCAACCATTGCCGTTCCACGAATGAATGTAAAATCATGAATTCCCTGAACTTTAACACCTCTGTTCGCCGCTCGAATTAAAGCTGTTGTTAACTCATCATGAGTCATGGCGAATATCATAAAATGAATTTCAGACTTTGCACTATCGACAAGCTCAATCAGTCGATTCATGGCATCAACACCATTATAAGGAGAAAAGAAAAGTTCCATCTGAATCCCATTTAGTGTATGAAATCGATTGCTGGTTTTAGGTTCTTTTCTCTTGGCAAATCTTCCAAAAAACATCTGCTCGAATTCATCTTTATAGGATTCTGCAATTGATCTACTTTCCATTATCGCATAATTGTTATTATTTAACATTAAATCAGTATCAGTTAGATTTCCTGTTCCAATTATAGTATATTTTCCGTCTCTAACTGCAAATTTATTATGTTGAATACCCGACGGGTTACCCAAAGAAAAAGGAATATCTGTTCTTAAAATCGTTTGATAGCCTCGAGTCATTGCCTCATCAACATCACCTACCATTCGAATTTTAACACCTTTTGCTCTAGCATTAATGATTGCATCAATGATTACTTCTCTACCAAGATTATAAACCGCAATATCAAGGGTATCTTCAGCTTCGTTTATGAACTTTACCCACTCGTAATCGATCCCTTTATCGACCGCTGTCTCTCTGGATATTCCTGGATCGGACCAAAAAACTCTAAATAAAGCATTAGCCCCAAAGATAAATCCCGGGTCACTGAACAATTTGTCCCCATCACCACGATTGCAGTTAACGAGTGATATTAGAAATATTAAAAAAGTTAATTTTTTCATTTTTCTAACTCCTATCCTAAAATATCAAACTGGTTCCCAACTGAAAACCTGTAAATCTTGCATTCCCCTGTGGTGCATCCTGAATCAATCCTTGAGTTGCATAAAATCTCATAGGAATTAGCACCCCCCAAGTCGCCCAGACTTTAAAACCTCTAAATACATTCCAATCCAATCCAACATTGTATTCTTCACCAAGAGGAGCTCCCATTCTCCGAGCCGCCAATATAACAGCATTGTTGTCCGGATAGAATCCGGCAACCTGTTCGAATACAAAGTTTTGAATTTCAGTGTTTATACCGGAATTGTTTCTCAATAAAAAGTTCGGATTCGCTCGCTGTCTATTGCCCAAGAAAGAAAATTGATTGGTATCTTCCATTCTCCACCAATCCAACTTTAAAAATAAATTACTTAATATACCAAAATAGAATCCTAGATGTTTAAATTGGGTTCCTGTTTTACGATCTTGTCTGTACAATTCGTCTACCGTTCCCTGGTGAGAAGTGTAAGCCGTAGGGTGGACACCCCAATAAAGGTCAGTTAAGATTCCGCCCACTTGGTCTCCTTTAAAGGATACAAATCCTGTTGAATATTGCTGACCATTGGCATAGTAGCGGCCACCATCAGAGAAAAAATAACTTGGTTGAAATCTCAATCTTCTCCTGAATGCTGAAAATTCCATCTCCAGGTGATAAGATTTTCCATTTGTATCCACATCCCGACTTTCAAATAATAAAGATGGAACTTTTCTATCTACACCAAATGACTCCGCATAGGTAAATGCAGAACGGAACCATCTTCCAATTCCATAATTTAGCCTTGCCCCACGCATAACAACATAATCATTATCAATAAAATTGCCTGCCGTACCCAAGAAAGATCTATCAGCACCTCCGAATGGCTGATTCGATCCACTGTAATGAGCGATAAAGTAAAAAGGAGCTATTTCTAAATGGCTTCCTACAAAATCAGAATCGCCATAAACTGAATAACGGTATTTGAACCCATGTCGCAATGTATCTGCTCGTCCATCAAAGTTGTTGACAGTCGGAGATGAAAAACTTAAAAAACGTATGAAGTTAACATCTCGGGTGTCGGGAGCGTTGGAAAACACATCCACTAACAATAGATCCAATTTACCCCACTTTGGATCATGCCATTTGAATACAATAGCATCCAAAATATCATCCTGGTGAAAATCCCTGAAAATTCGACCACCTAATCGAAAATCTTGTCTTCCAACTCTTAAGCTAACGCGATCGTTTTGTCTTGGGTTTAATTTAAAATGCCAGTCGAAATACAACTGTCCGAAGTTTAGAGTATTGGCTCCATTTTGTGTTACTCGAATATCGTTATTCGTATCCCTACCGGCTAATTGGTCTTGTCCCCAGAATCCGAAGCGCCACACATCGAATCTTAAGTCTAATCTTGGATGAACCGGAAAGAAACTATCGAACTGAATTCCACCTGCGATGAATTGTACCCTATCATCAGTTCTTTCTATAGAAGTTTGGTTGGTCTCATCTAGTCTGCGAAGATTTCCATTATTGAAATAATTTCCATGAGTCCAATATAATAATTGCCATTGGTATCGTTCTGCTATTCCTTTCTTGAAATCGGGAGACTGAACTTGCATGAATAGTTCTCTGGAAAATCCTCCATATCTTTGGCTGTCTTCTACGTCTTGTGGAGTCATATCTTCATCACCAAAAAACAAAGTGTTCACTGGAGAGCCTGTAGGTTTTTCTGATTCCCTTTTCTTTTTCTCTTCTTCCGATAGAGGTTTTCCTGCTCGAAGTGCCCTCATTTCCTGTTTTAACAACTCTATCTCGTCTCTCATTTGTTGGATTTCAGGATCAGAAGATTGGGATTGTTTTTGGAGTTCGACTCTCCTTTTATTTTCTTTCTCTACTTCATCTCTTTCTTTTGGACCACCACCTTCAGAACCTGTGATCTGATCTATTCTTTGATCGATTGAAAAAATAGGAACAATACCATAAATAAGTGCTATCGTTAACAATAATAAGAGATATTTGAATTTAATCATTGAGCGAAGTTTCATTGAAGATCCCATTTTTTATTTGATTGGTAGAAAAATATATATATATAAAATGCATTTTATTCACCCCTTCCCGGCGTTCCATTCACTGTCCCACATGAAAAATCTACTGAGTTATTTCCCGTGTTTTGAGTATTATTCACTCTTCGGATAGCTTGATTCACACCAACACAGTTAGGTGCTCTAGCACCTTGAAAAGCTCTGGAACTAGCCTCCCATCCTAAATAATCCAACACTAGCGCATCTCCCGGTGTAAGGGCTCCCGGTGTTGGATCACCTTGTCCATCAGGAGGAGCTTGAGTTGTTTTAGTTAAAACCATTGAGTTCGATTGGAAGAACTGTCTTGGGTTAGCAACAAAATCAGCAGATCTGAATAATGCCTTTCGACCGGCATTTTCCATAGATGTTCTGGAATAGCAGCCTTTGTCCTGAGAGATTACAGCTAAATATTCTCCCGGAGCTAGATTAATAGAAGGAAAGGTATAATAAATAGATAGGTTACCGCTTGCATTTACGGTATGAAGTCTAGCTCCTCCTAGATTGTAGATCTGATTGCTATTATTTACAATCTCAACAAAGTTATCACCTGCAGTTGACAAACAATTTTCTCCGGAGAATCCCCCCTCAAAGCCTAATCCATCGTTGGCGGAAATCAAAACTTCCGAAATTAAGATATCCCCGGCTTGTGCATTAATGATTGGTTCCGCCTGCGGGGCAAATTGACATTCATTTGCTCTACCGGGTGAAGCTGACTCAATAAAGAAATCTTGACCGTTGTTTCTGGAGTCGGCTCCATCCGGACATCTGGAAATCGCTGAGTCATCAAACAAAGGTATAGTTGGTGATCCACGGAAATTGTTCTGGCTATTATTATCTGTCATTCCAACAAAGTCAATCACTCGGTTTTCAAATGGAGATTGAATTCGGGCTGTTCCTTTTGTAAGAGCAATGCAGTCATCATTGCTGATTGTAATCCCACCGGAGGACTTAAAATTTCGATCAATATTGGGAAGGCTATTTCCATTTCTGGCAAGGGTAATGAATCCACGAGGAGCAATAGATAGTCCGGTTAGATCTTCTTTTTGAGTTGCACTGGTTAGAGTAGAGCAAGCATTGGATGTATATCTTTGTATAAAGACATCATCAAGTGAGATTTCCAGATCAGTGGGATTGTATATTTCTATAAAGTCATTTTGCGTAACAGAATCGACAGCATTTCCAATCTCGTTAATACGAATTCTTCCTCTTTTGTCAAGCTCTGTATCCAATGGAGGGGATTGTCTCCATTGGACGACTGATGGAATACGGTACCAATTGCCCGGTTTATCCTCTCTTGTCTGGGCAAAAAATCTAGACTCAATTTCAATCTTAGGAGATAAAATATCCGGTGCAACTCGTGTAAAATATGTCTGCGTTCCGATTGCGGCTTCTACATTGATAGGTCTGAGTCTTCCTGATTCACCGAACAAATTGTAATAAATCCCGACATAAAGATCGTATAATTCTCTATCACCGACAGGATTTGTCGGTCCGGAAAATGGAGTGTAATCACCTAGGTAATCTCTGGGAACTCCGGCATTGTCGGAAACTTTCACATTCATATAATATTTATCAGCATTTGTATTAAAAGCTTGGGGTGGTTCTCTGAAGATGTAGCGACTTCCTAAAAAACCTAGATCTTGAGAAAACCCAACCCCTCTTAAACAAGCTCTAGAAGCACTGCCACAAACAGTAGCATTACCTGTACAGCAATTTAAGTTAACATCTGCTCCACGTTGAAAAACAAAAACTCCTATATAGGAAGCCTCAGTGAATAGAGGATTTCTTTTGAAATGAGTGTTGTTGAATTCAACTTGTATATTACCCAGACTGTCGAATTTTACATAGCCTTGGTCTCTAATTAGTTCGTCCCCACCTAGAAGACCTGAAAGTACGCCCTGGTCAAGTGCATCATCAAAGTTTCTGCAATTCCCAAATGAGAAGAGTGCAGAACAAATTGCTAAAAAGCTGATGTATCTATTGATTTCGTGCATGGTAAGAAGCATGAGAATTCCCGGTTCCTAATATCAATTTTACTCAAGAACATTGCAAAATAATTACAATCAGATAAATATTTTATTAACTTATAATAGACTAAACTCATGATTTTACACATTCTGTTCCGGTGTTGGTTCACCATCACCGTCCTCGGTCTCTTCATCTTGGCTGGTTATATTTCCCGATCCAACCGCTTTTGCCGAATATGTAGCGCGAATTGAGCCATTGGTTACGCGGTTGGAAATTGAGGGTGCTCCATTTACATTCCTAATGTTGAATCCGAATTCTCCTCGCTGAACTCCTTCTCTGTCTGAAACTGATACAATCCAGCTACCATACTTGATTCCTGTTGAGAAGAAACCTTGGGAATCGGGAGTCACTCTGGTATTTTGACCTAATTGCAAATTTATTTCTAATGAATTGTTAGGGATTTCTTCTAGCGCGGGTGAATTCTTTTGAGAACCGGAAGGGGTTAGTGTTCCCGGTCGAAATGACAAGGAACCCGCACCAATAGGATTTGTATTATTTGCTCCTCGAAATACAATTACATTCCCTTCGACAATAGCATCCGGCTGATTGGAAACCGCTGTGTATAGAGCCAATGCTATAAAAAGTTCATCATTCGATTCCGGTTCTGAACCTAGCCCTAAATCTCTCAGGGAGCAATTGACAAATAAGAAAATTGCGACAAATCCAATGACTAATAGAGAATGTCCGAATTTCCTCAAATGAAATGTTTCCATATGGAAACTATGAGGAATTCGGTAAATAAATTGCAACTTATTATTGATTTAAATATTACATAATTATGTCAATTTCAAAAAAAAGAGCAGGTTTTCATACCTGCTCTTTATCGTCTCTAGAGAAATTTAATCATTTGAAGGTCAATCTTCTTCAAATTTATCCAGAAAACTTCCTCCCGGATCACCATCCTTTTCTACATCCGTCCCTGTATCTTCCGGAAGAGCAGATTCAATAGCATCTTCAGAAAGAGGGAAGAGAGCAATCTGAGGAATGAAAGAGATCAGCATCAGTGCTACAAGGAAGATTCCAATGATAGGAATTACCGACTTGATAACATCAGCAAGTGACTCTTTAAAGATTCCTTGAGCGACGAAAAGATTGATTCCTACAGGTGGAGTGATATATCCAATTTCTAGGTTTACAATCATGATGATACCAAAGTGGATTGGATTGATCCCGTAACTTGCTGCCATCGGAGCAAGAAGTGGTGCTAATACCAAAATTGCAGACATGATATCCATGAAAAATCCAACAATCAACAGAAGTATGTTAACCCCAATGATAAATGTGATTGGACTGGAAATAAATCCTGTCATCCACTCAACCATATTTTGAGGAACTTGTTCAATAGTAAGGAATTTATTTAAGCTCACAGCTAGAAGTAGAATCAAGAGTAGTGATCCTAACATTTCTGCACTTTCAACAAAAATTGTTGGTAGTTTGCCAAATTTTAATTCTCTGTGAATTGCCAATTCTACCAAAAGTGCATAAACCACAGCTACCGCGGCAGATTCTGTAGCAGTAAAAAATCCGGAATAGATACCACCTAAGATGATGATCGGCATTAAGAGGGCAAGAATTCCCTTTCGGGTTGATACCAGTACTTCCTTAACGCTGAATTTCTCGCGTGGCATATTCCATCCCTTATACATAGAATAGATTATTAGGAGAGTTACCAATAAAATCCCCGGTCCAATTCCTGCCTTGAATAGATCCGTAACCGAAACACCTACCATAATGGCATAGATGATCATAGGGATACTCGGAGGAATGATAATACCCAAAGTTCCACCCGAAGCAAGAAGACCCATGCTGAAACTTTTCGGATAATTCGCCTTTCTGAGTGCCGGGTACATGATACCACCAATCGCAATCAGAGTTACAGGACTGGATCCTGAAATAGCGGCGAAAATCGCACAGGCGAAAACCCCTGATATAGCAAGACCTGATGGAATAGCGGCAGTGTAAGCCTTACCCATATTAATCAATCTTTGGGCAATACTACCATAGGTCATAATATTACCGGCAAGAATAAACAAAGGAATAGCTAAGAGAATTTCTTTGTCAGCGGCATAATACATATCCTCTATCATTCCGGAAAAAGTTCCTTCTCCCAAGAACATAAAACAATATGCTGTTACCGATCCCATGATAACAAAAAGAGGTTGGCCAAGTAAAACCAATAAAACTAATAGTACAACTAATCCTAAAATTTCCATTAGTAACCCACCTCTTCTTTTTCAAATTCTTCCAATACATGTGATATTTCACCATAATCGTCCGGTCTCATATCCGGAGAAATGGCAAATATAAAATGTCGAACTGCCATTGAGACAAATACGTAAGGAAAAACCAATTTTATTGTCCAGAGAGGAAGATCAGGAATTACCGGATGAATATCTCCCATGGCTTTATTTTCTACGATATGTTCCAAAGAAAGATAGAACATAAACAAACAGAAAGCAGTGACAATCAAATGCTCTACAACTTTCAAAAAAGGTTTTATCTTCTCGGGCCAGAGTTTGTCGGCAATCTCCGGTCTAAGGTGACCACCCTTTGCAGTTGTTAAGGCTGCACCAATGATTCCACCCCAGATCATAAGAATGATTGAGCCTTTTTGTGCCCAATCATATCCTTCCCCTGTGGCTTCCCTAGCGAATACATCCATAGCCATGAAAACAGTGAGGATGGCAAATGCCGATCCCCCCACAACTTTCTCAACTATAGTGATACTGTTGATTATTTTTTTTGTTATTTCAATCACTGCTTTCCTTCCAAGTTATTATCTACAGGCTTGTTTTCCTTTCTGAACTGCATTGTATATAGCTTTGGATTGACCACCAAGGCTACCTAACACAGTCTTCTCTTGTCCGGCAGATGCTTTCTTCCACTGTGCAAGTTCTGCGGCAGAAGGATTGTGAATCGCTACACCGGTTTTTTTAAGAGTGGCAACCAATCTTCCATCAAGTGCACGAACACCTTTTCGAACTTCTCCGGCAAGACCGTTTCCGTCACCCATGATTACTTTTTTTCCATCTTCCGGTTGTGCATCGTAGAACTTTTTACTAGCTACGATAACAGCCGGTTGGTAGATATGCTTTGTAAAAGTAAAGTTGTCGATAGTAGTTTGCCATTCAGCCGCCATTGTAAATAATGGGGTGTTGTCAAATCCATTAACAACTCCTGTCTGAAGAGCAGGTAACACTTCAGGGATTGCGATAGGAACCGGACTGGCACCTACACTCTTCCAGAAAGCAATATGAGTTTTTGCTTCTTGAGATCTTACTTTGATTCCTTTGATATCGGCAGGAACTTTAATCGCTTTTCCTTTTACGCCGATTGAACGAAATCCATTCTCCGCCCAAGAAATAAATACCAATCCTTTGCCGCTAAGTAGCTTTCCAACAGGATCTATCAAATGATTGTCCAATACGCAATCAGCTTGTTTGATATTATCAAATAAATATGGCATTTCTAAAACATTCATTTCAGGCACAACGTTTGCTACAGCACCTGTAGTTAAACCTGCGAATTCAATTCTTCCACCACGAACGCCGGAAAGAATTTCATTTTCACCACCGAGTTGTCCACCGGGATATACTTTAACATTATAAGCACCATTGCTTTCTTTGTTAATTTTCTTCTGTATTCTGTACATAACATCTGCCCATGGAGTTCCTGCAGGAGCTACCGATGCTAGTTTAACGCGAGTTGCTTTTGCATTTACTTCAACTGTAAAAGCAATCATTCCGATTAATATTGTGAGTAATGTCTTTTTCATTGTTCTCTCCTTGCTCTAAAATACAGAAAGGAACCGAATTCCTCCGATTCCTTTCATTTTCCGTGAATCTTTTTCTTACTCGAAATCTTCTTCTAGAAGTTTCTTCGCTTTTCTTTGTTCCATTATCTGTTCAGATCTAATTGCTGGAATAGAGTTTGGATTACCATTGATAACTTCTTTTAAAAGTTTAATAGCCTTCTCTTCGTCCCCTCTCAGTCCGAGGTCAACATACAATACTTTTGCACCAAAATAGTTAGGAGCAATTTTGATTGCTTGAGTAAACTGCTCATGTCCTTCTTTTTTATTTCCAGTCGGAGATGCGAAGTTGGCGGCACCTTTGTATCTAAGAACAGCAGCATGAAAAAACTTTGGATCCAACTGCTCAACTCGGTTGTTAATCGCAGTAAAAGTAGCTTTATTTTCCAATAGTGTCATCAGACCTTTCAATCTAGACCATTTCGCCAAGGAAGCATATTTCCAATATAGTGCATCGATTTCATTTTTAGTTAATGTTGGAAGAGCATCTACGAAAGGAGTACCGGTTGTAACAGCTTTGTAGAACTTCTCATTGGTAGCCATAGCTCTCTCACACCATTTTACAGCTTGATCGAAGTATTTTTCTTGCTCTTTCTTGATTTTCTTGGAATTATCATCGTTCGATTCTAGATGCAAGTGACCGTCTGCCATCAGGTAATTTCCTGTGCAGAGTCTCAACATGATATCATAGTCTCCGGGATTTTCACTGTTCAAATCCTCCAGACCTTTGATCGCCGCTGCTAGATCATCCTTCTCATGTCTGTTATCCCATTGCTTTTTTAAATCAGCAGGAAGAGGAGTCGGCTTTGCAACTCTTGGGATGTAAGTATCGGAATACACAACATCTCTGCTGGATCCACAATTCGTTGCCATAACTAAGGATAGGACTAGTATTCCACCTAGGGACAATACTCTCTTGGTGTTATTTAACATTCTTAAATTCTCCACTCTCGTAAATTTATTTGTTTCTTTAGACAATTCATCCGTAGATGTCTGTGAAAATTCTAGTATATATTTGTTTCTTTACAAGCATTTTTTATAAAAAAAGAAAAAATATCTTAGTTTAGCCTTGTTTATGTTGCGGTGCACCGTGAACAGCGTTCGTCTATTGTCCGTAATTACTGAAATAGTGTTGACTGTTTCACCTTTATTTAAGCTGATAGGATTCTACAGGATTGGAAAATGGATATAGAAAAATGCAAACAAGTACTTTCTTTCGATGATGAAGACATAGAATTGAATCGATTGGGAAAGATTTCTGCAAGGCAGAAAAAAATGTTAAAAGAAGAGACATCAAGTGCGGTTCGAGATTTGTTTTATATTGCAATTATTTTTCCTTCAGCACTGATTTTACTTTCTACTGTAATTCTACTCGTGTGGTTATTTATCAACTCCCCGGAAATGATTCGAGAAATTGCTATAGGTTGCCTCGGAGTTGCATTTGTTTTTTATGCAGTGCGAAAAGTTCTACTAAAAGATCTATGGGATTCTTCAACTGTACTCACTTATGATCTGAAGGATATGGAACCGATTGAAAATTTGGACAGATCCGAAACTCTCTATTCCAATGAATCTGTCATACCTTTTCATATTCCCGGTTCCTTGGAAAACGATTTTAAATCCATTCCCACCCTAAGGATATATTATAACCCTACCCACAAAAGAATTTTATCTTTGGAGGAGATTAAAACTTCTTGAATTCTGATCATCCTAAAAGCTAAAGTATTGATATGTCTTTTCGGAAAATCTCATTTTTTTTAATTATTGTATTATTGGTATTTTTTTCCTTTTTGCATTTGTCGGCACAAGAAAAAGATTTTAAACACGAACTCCTTCCGGATGATTTTTCCATTGATATTGATCTTTTGGAATCCCATGGAACGATTATGCTAATCATTGATCCTGCAAGTGGGATGATTCTCAAGGCTAATCGTGCGGCTAGAGAATTCTATGGTTATAAACCGTTAAATGGAAGAAATATTAATGAGATCAATGTTTTGACCCAAGACAAAATTGCGGAAGAAATGCAAAATGCGTTGGTTCAGAATAGAAATTATTTTAACTTTAAGCATAGAATGAAGAATGGATCTATTAAGTCTGTTAAAGTGTATTCCTATCCGGTTGAGTTTGATGGAAATTCTCTATTGTTTTCGATCATACATGATGTTACCAATGAAGAAAGAAGAGATCAGATGGTATTCAATATCTTCTTGGTTTTTATTACAGCTTTTTTAATTCTTATTATTTTCTATCTGATGCGAAATATAGTTCAACGAAAGAAAGTGGAGAGTAATCTTATTACTATTCAAAATTCTTTGGAATATGCACAAGAAATTGGAAAGATTGGAAGCTGGGAATACAATCTTTTGGATCATAAAACTATTTGGTCCAAAAATTATTATAATATGCTTGGATTTAAGCAAGGTTCCATTACCCCTTCCCATTCTTTGTTTTTACAAACGATATATCCAGATGACCTGAAAATCGTTAAGCAAGCTGAAGATGATGTTAAACGAAATCGAAAACCGAAAGATATTGAAGTCCGTTATCTCTCGACTTCTCAAGAAATTCGTTGGTGTAGAATGTATATGGTTCCGTTTTTTCAGAATGATTCCCCCAATATAATTAAAGGTGTTGTTATAGACATAACGGATATTAAAAATTACGAACTTAAATTCAAAAATCAATTGGATCAGATGGAATTTGCATTGAATATTTCAAGAAATTTTATCAATATTGCCTCGGACGATTTCATTGGTTTGATTAGAAGTGTCTTGGAAGGTATATGCGCGAAATATAAATTGGATAGGGTTTCGTTTGTTAAATATACGAATCAAAACGATGATATGAAATTGTCGGAAGTGGTTACCGGAAAAGATGTGGATCCACTATCCGATCGAATGATTGGAGAGATCCTCGAAGATTTACCGCTACTTAATCAGAAATTGCACAATAATCAATATTTCTATATAAAAAACCAAGATGATTATAACGAATCCTCCAAGAAAGAAAGGGAGGAGTTTTCAAGAAGGAATGTAAAGTGCTTCCTTGGTGTTCCGGTTAGTTATCAAAATGAATTACTTGGTTCTCTCGCTTTTGAATCCATGGAAAATGAAGATATTTTTGATAAAGATCGATTGCTTTCTATTCAACTGATAGCTGAGTTGTTTGCCAATGTGCTGGTTAGAAGAAGAATCTATGTAAATTTACAGAGAGCTCGAGAAGAGTCAGACCTTGCGAATCGGGCTAAATCCACATTCTTGGCGAATATGAGTCACGAGATTAGAACTCCACTTAATGGTGTGATAGGCTTTACTGATTTACTTTTGGATACAAGATTGGATCCAACGCAGAAGGATTATCTTAAAAACGTCAGTGTTTCCGCTAAGACACTATTGGAAATAATATCGAATATCTTGGATCTTTCTAAAATTGAATCCGGTAAATTGGAATTGGAATCTGATATAATTGATATTCATCGTCTTCTAATGGACTCAGTGAGTATCCATCAGTATTCTATAAAGTCGAAGGGTTTGACATCAAATGTAATTATCCAACCAAATGTTCCTAAAATTGTTTCCATAGATTCAAATAGAATCAGACAAGTATTAGTTAATTTAATTAGTAATGCAATTAAATTTACTCAGATAGGAGAGATAACGATTAAATTAAGATTTGAAGATTTGGGAGATAATAATGGTTTGTTTCGCTTCTCAATTTCAGATACAGGAATAGGAATATCAAGCATTCAGAAGAATAAAATATTCAATGCATTTTCCCAAGCAGATTCATCCATTACCAGAAAATACGGAGGAAGTGGATTAGGTTTGGTTATCTCCAATAGTATCTTGAAGTTATTTGGCAGTAAGATTGACTTGGTCTCTGAGTTGGGAAAAGGTTCCGAGTTTTCTTTTGCAATAAAATTGGAATATTACAATGATAGTTCCAGTATCCCTAAAGTAGAATTAGAATCAGGAAATGAAAGTATTCTTCTATCTCACGAGAATAAATTTGATCATATTAAATCTAAAATTCTCATTGTAGAAGATGTGGAATTGAATATGATTTTGGTTAAGAAAATCCTTAAGAAATTAATCCCGAATTGTATTCTTTTGGAAGCTCTGAACGGAAAAGATGCTGTTGAAATATTTCAAAAGGAAGAAGACTTGGATTTAATATTCATGGATGTGCAGATGCCCATCATGGATGGTTTAACTGCTACGGAAAAAATAAGAAATCTGGAAAAAGAAAATCCCTACAAGACGAATATTCCTATCATTGCATTAACGGCAGGTGCTACTCGAGAGGAACTCAATCGAAGCATTCAATTTGGAATGAACGACTATATAACCAAACCGATCGATAAGATAGAGATGATAAATATTTGTGAAAAATATCTTTTACCAACGGAGTAAAAAATGATAAAACAAATTAAGAATTACCTCCATTGGTTGCATTTGCAATGGCCTGCCGGGTTGGTGGAAAAATTACCCCTTCATGAAGAAGGAAAGACCAATATCGCGGGAGTTTGGTTATCCGGTGATTTAACGGGAATACCACTCCTGAAGTATTCGGTAGATTCCGGAAAAAAAGCCATAGATTCCATCTCATCCTATCTGAATCAAGTCCAAGATTCTTCAATCTCTAAAGAAACATATGATCTTATCATTCTCGGTGCGGGAGTATCTGGATTATCTGCCGCCTTGGAAGCGGAATCGAAGGGACTGAACTATAAAATATTTGAATCGAATAGACCATTTTATACAATTCATGATTTCCCCAAAGGGAAACCTATATTTTTATATCCTAAGGAATATCAGGTTGAATCGAAGTTAGCCTTGGCAGGAGATACAAAAGAAGAGCTCTTGGGTAATTTAGTAAATGGAAATGAGATTCAATCCATCATTAAGAATAAAGTTCATTTTAAGACAGTATCAAATTTTCGCGCATCCAACAAAATTTTTGAAATATTGGATGAGTCTGGAAAAACAATCGCTTCTTCAAAAACTGTATTGATAGCCATCGGAAAATCCGGTGACTTCCGGAAAATGGGAATCCCCGGAGAAGATTTGCCAAAGGTCTTCAATCGTCTTCATGATCCTAAGGAATATGCGGATAAAAGAGTTGCCGTAGTCGGCGGGGGGGATTCTGCGTTGGAGTCTGCTATTGCACTCACAAAGAGCAATGCAAAAGTTTCATTGATTCATAGAGGGGATAGTTTTGCGAAAGCAAAATGGGAGAATATAAATGAATGGGAAGAGATGGTTGCTGCAAACCAAGCAGAGTTCTATCCTAATTCGCAAGTTAGGGAAATTAAAGAGAATTCTATCTCAATAGAAAGCAAAGACGGAAGATCTCAAGTTTTAAAAAATGATATAGTATTTTCTATGATAGGTCGGAATCCCCCTCTTGGTTTTTTTCGAAAATCAGGGATCGCTATACAAGGTGAGTGGTCTGTTTCCAGGTTTGCAACATTGGCTGCTGTTGTATTATTTTGTGTGGGACTATATCATTGGAAGATGGATGGATCTTGGTTTTCGGAGTTGTTCAAGTCCAATGGTCTATTTCCATTTTCACTGGAAAGTTGGCGTGCGGGATTCCATCCCCAACAAGGTATACTTTATATTCTTGCCACAAATTTAGTTAGTCCATCTTTTTACTACACTCTAGTCTATACTTCTTTGATAGGAATCTTTGGAATTCGCCGTGTCGTTAAGAGACCGACTCCCTATATAAAAAGGCAGACTCTCACCTTATTTTTGTTTCAGTTTTTTCCATTATTTGTGATTCCATTTTTCATGCTTCCTATGATGGGTCATTGGGGAGTATGGGATAGTGGAATAGGTTCTTGGATTGGAAATGAATTCTTCCCTAAGGTGGATTATGGTTTAGGCCGTGAGTATTGGCGAGCATTCGGACTGATATTGGCTTGGCCCCTATTTATTTGGAATGTCTTCTCAGGAGGACCGATGTGGGGCTGGCTTGCTGTCAGTTTCATTCAGACCTTCGTTATCATACCGATCATAGTTTGGCGATGGGGTAAGGGTGCCTACTGTGGTTGGGTATGTAGTTGTGGTGCCCTAGCTGAAACCTTGGGTGACGATCATCGAAAAAAAATGCCTCATGGTCCGGGTTGGAACAAACTGAACATATTGGGTCAGGTCATCTTACTTCTTGCATTTATTCTTTTGATTGCTCGAATAGGATCTTGGTTTCTTCCCGGAGTGGTTGCTATGCCCTTGAATTATTTTTTCAATGCGCTCCTCTCCGGTTGGTTTCCGTTGAGCTATTATTATATCGTAGATGTATGGCTTGCCGGAATTTTGGGGGTTGGATTGTATTTTCACTTCTCCGGGAGAACTTGGTGTAGGTTTGCCTGTCCTTTAGCGGCACTCATGCATATCTATGCGAGATTTACCGAGTTTAGAATCTTCAGTGACAAAAAGAAATGTATCTCTTGTAATGTTTGTACGTCAGTATGTCATCAGGGAATAGATATTATGAGTTTTGCAAACAAGGGTCTCCCTATGGAAGACCCGGAGTGTGTTCGTTGTTCTGCATGTGTTGTGAACTGCCCTACGGATGTGTTGAGTTTCGGTAGGTTGGAAAAAGATGGGCAGATTGTTCTGGATCGGGTATCGGCTAGATTGGGTTAGAGTCTAACCCAAAGATTCCATTCTCTTTATCAGTTTTTCTGTACCCAACAATTCGAATAGCACCGGCAATTCAAGTCCATGCAACTTTCCGGTGGTAGCGACTCGGATTGGCATGAATAGAGTCTTTCCTTTCTCGCCGGTTGTCTTACCCACTTCTCCCATTGCATTCTTGAATTCCTCGGAAGTTTTCGGCTTGGCTTCTTCCAAAATCTTTTTAAATGAAGAAATTACTTGAGGACCATTACCATCATGAGCCATAGCCTTGGCTTCTTCATTTTCATATTGAAGTTCATTTTGGAAAAATTCTTCAATGTAACCCGGAGCTTGGGACAATCTGTCTAGATAAACTCGAATAGAATCCAATATAGATTGAAGAGTCTCATTCTTGGGATCTTTGATCTCGTTCGGTATCTTGGGATTGTCTTGGATAAAAGGAATGATGAGTTTAGTTAAATCCTCAATAGGTGATTCTCTAATATAGCGATTGGATATCCAATTCAACTTGGACTTGGGGTTTAGATATTCAGCGAGTTCGTTAGTTGTTAGTTTCACGAAGTCAACGGCTTCTTTTTCTTCGGGCTTGAGCTTCTTGAAGACATCGAACATTGCCGGGGATTTCCCGCACCTTGCAATATCGAAAATTTTATCCAATTCACCGGGAAGGTATTCTCTCCCATCCGCAGGAGTCCAACCAAGAAGTGCCATATAGTTAACCAGAGCTTCAGATTGATAACCTAAATCGCGAAAGGCGAGAATAGAAGTGGCTCCTGCTCTTTTGGATAATTTCTTTCCATCACTTCCTACAATTTCCGAAACATGAGCCCAATTAGGAATAGGAAAACCAAATGCCTCTCCGATCAAAACCTGTCTTGGAGTATTGGAAAGATGTCCCACCCCTCGAATGATATGAGTGATTTTCATGAGAAAATCATCAATCACAACAGCATAGTTATACGAAGGAAACCCATCACTCTTAACAATAATAAAGTCACCTATTAATTTGGTGTCGAATTTAACTTTGCCTTGGATCTCATCTTCAATGATGAGTTCTTTTGCCGGAGTTCGAAATCGAATGGCATAAGGGATGCCGGCATCCAGTTTTTCTTGGATTTCTTTCTCTGTGAGATTGGCGTACATTCCGTCATAGATATAGGGTATGCCCATAGCTTCGGATTGTTTTTTCTTGGCTTCCAACTCTTCCTGAGTCGCAAAACAACGATAAGCTTTATTTTCAGCCAATAATTGATCTGTGTATTTTTTGTATATATCCAATCTCTCCGACTGTGTATAGGGACCGTAATCTCCACCCACTCCAGGCCCTTCATCCCAATTCATTCCCAGCCATTTCATGGACTCTAAGATAATTTTAAAAGAATCTTCAGTAGATCTCTCTTGATCTGTATCTTCTACTCGAAGGATGAAATCTCCACCTTTTGCCTTAGCATAAAGATAGTTAAATAAAGCGGTTCTTGCTCCTCCGACATGGAGGAAACCTGTGGGGGATGGGGCAAATCTTGTACGTACTTTCATGATTATTGGTTGTATCTAATGGTGAGTTGACCGTCTACAAAATACAGACTGGCATTCTCGCCCTCAAAGACCAGATTGGAGGAATCAGGTTTTTTTTCAATACTAAGTTTCTCGTAACGATTCAAGTTGTAATCATAATAGAGAGAAGCAGAAATATTATTGTTCGATTTAAATTCAGTGATCGGGTGGAAGAAATCCAAACTACCGGGTTTGTGTTTCCAAACCAATGAACCAATGTCAAAATTTTCCGCCTCTTCAGAGAGCCAAAGCCCGTCTTTGATTGTTTCCCATTTTTCTGACCTTTTGATATTGGTTCTTGTATAAGCGGATTTATTAAAATTATTCCATGCCGAGTCAAGGCTAGCGCCTTCTCCTGCACGAATTCTTTCTGTTGTGTATAAAACTTCAAATCCCGTAGGTCCCGGGTTGCCCACCATCTGACCGGTTATGATTTTTGTTTCGATTCGATAAGAGGGATAGGCTCCTTCCGGAAAATGCTTTTCTATAGCAATCCGAAACTCCGGATTGTATTTAATAATTGTGATCTCAGTTTTATCCACTCTACTATCTTGAGAAGTTTGGCGGATATTCATGAAAATTTTGAAAATAGATTCCTCGGAATAGAACTGTGGATTGAAGTCCCTAAAGCTGGGAGAAGTGTAGTAGCTGGCTAGGGTATTGCCTCTCGAAATGGATTTTTGACGAAAAAAATCAAGGGGAGAACAGTTGATTGAAATGGAAAAAATAAAGACTATTAGCCCTGTAGATGCAATTTTCATGATTTTTACAAGACATCTCAGATGTCTATCGCCATTATGAGAGAAGAAAAATGATTGACAAGACTTTTACGTATTCTTTTCTGACCCCAAGGTCATGAAGAATAAAAATTCAAGCTCAACTCCACGCGATAATTTTCCAACAAGAACATTTGAAGACCAAGTCCACGATGACCAGAGGAAATACTCTCGTTATGTGTGTGATTCGCGTGCCATACCACAAGAAATAGATGGGTTGAAGCCCGTTCAGAGAAGAATTTTATGGGCTATGTGGAATAGCGATGCAAGAAATCGCTACACTAAGACAGTAAAAGTTGCAGGTCTTGCAATGGGTTACCATCCTCATGGTGATAAATCCATCCAAGATGCATTGTCTCAAATGGCTCAGAATTTCACATTTGCCAATAACGTCCCTCTTGTATCCGGAGAAGGAACTTTCGGTGACGTGTTGGATCCATCAGCAATTGCAAGCCCTCGTTATACGGAAGTAAAATTGAGTGATTTCGTAAAAGATTTGGGATTTTTTGAATCATTGCCGGACATAGATTACGTAAAAAATTATGATGAAACAGAAGAAGAGCCAATACATTTTGTAGGGAAAGTTCCTGTAGTTCTTCTTAATAATATACAAGGTATAGCAACAGGATTTCGTTGTTTCATACCGGCTCATAAGTTGTCGGATATTATTGATTCTCAAATCGCTTATTTAAAAACGGGTAAACCCAAGAAGTTAACTCCTTGGTACAAAGATTATAAAGGCGAGATTAAGTTGTACACAAACGACAACGGATCTCAGATCATGACTACTACTTTCGCATTTACGAGAGAGGAAGGAACGATCTATCTAACCGGTGCCCCAATGAATTGGAATAGAGAGAAAGTTGTAACCCTATTGGATGATATTCTGGAACGAAAAGATAGTTGGTTGAAAGAATATGTAGATTATTCGTCACAGACCTTTCGTATAGAATTGGTTCCCAAGAAGGGAGAAGAGCCCAATGATGCTCAGATCATGGAACTACTTTCAAAAGAAAACAATGAAACACTTGCATACAATGTCATTACTCATGAAGGAAAACTCCGCAATCATTCGCCTGAAGAAATTATAAAAAGGTTTTGTGACTTTCGTAAGACGCATTTGATCAGAAGATTTAAGCGACTTGCCGGATTGGAGAAAGAAAAAATCGAGAGAAATTCCGAACTTATCCGATTCATCAAGGAAAGATGGAATGAGAAAGTAACCGGAATTAAGTCCAAGAAAGAATTCGAAGAAAAACTACAAAAAGCAAAATTCGTTTACTACGAATGGCTTACAACTATACCGGTGTACAGAATGACCTTGGACGAAGTTGAAAAATGCGAAGAGGCAATTGTGGAAGCTAAGACAAAATACACAGAATACACCTCCCTTGCTAAAGAAGATAAAAAACTAACAGCATTTATGAATGTAGAATTAGAGGAGCTTAAGAAGAAATGGGATCCGCAGTAAAGAAAAAGGCTACTCCAACATCTGAGCGTAATTTTAAAAAATTATCCAATGTAGAACATGTTCGTATGAGAACAGGAATGTGGTTGGGTCAGAATTCGCTTTCTGATTTTCAGCAACATTTTTTTCGTAAAAACAAAGACGGAATATATGAGATATTTCATGAAGAAATTCAAGATATTCCTGCAAAAATAAAATGCTTGGATGAAGCATGTATGAATGCAGTTGATGAATATCGAAAAAATCTTTATGATAAAACGGTTCCCGAAAAAGAAAAGATGAATAAGTTGATAGTTGCACTATCAACCGATCGAAAGCGTATTACTATAACTGATAATGGTCGTGGGATTCCTGCCGACAATGCCGAAGGAGTTTATCTTCATTTAATGTACGGTGAGAACTTCGATGACAAAGTAAAAGAAGACCATGTCGCCGGTCAGAATGGTGTTGGTATATCATTGGTAAGAATGGTATCCACCTTCTTTCGTGTGAAGACTGTCAACAAAGGAACTCTATACAGAAAGCAATTTACATTAACAGAAGAAATTAAAAAAGCTATACGAGCTTTTAAATTCTCCAAGGATGAGATAGAAAGAATCTATTTGTATTTTGATGAACATGGTCATTTTAATGAGGCGCCTTTATTAACTCCGGATCAATTATCCAAACTAAAACCTATGATGGAAAAAAGTAACCTCATAGAAACCAGACAAAAGACCAAACCGGAAGAGCATGGAACTACAGTCGAATTCGAATTGGATCCTCAGTATTTTAATGGTCTCGATGTTAGTTTTAATGTAGATTTGGTTAGACAATACTTGCAAGATATTGCCATGACCAATCCGGGATTGGAAGTACAATTTCATACCAAGCAAGCCAAAGAAAAGTTTAAATTTAAGAAAGGCTTGGATGAGATATTTACTCAGTCCGAACTTGTCTATTACAAAATGGATTATTCAGATAAGAATGCGGCTTCACAGATAACCATGGATAATTTTATTGTAGTTGGTCAGAATAAAACTCTAAGTTGGGTGAACTCTATTCATGCACCGCTAGGTGGATCAGCGATTGAGTATTTGGAAAATAGAATCTGTGATGAAGTTCGAAAAAAGAGCGCCATTCTATCACTGGAGAAAAAACTCAAGACGCAATGTACAAGAAATGATGTTAGAAATTGTTTCCATATGTATACGAACCTACGAATCTTAAATCCCAGATTTAAATCCCAAGACAAGTCCTATCTCATCAATGATCTAAATGAAGATATGAGAAATGCAGTGGATAAGCATTTGGATAAAATGCTGAAGAAAACCGGATTGATCGAAGAAATCAAGCTTCAGATGGAAAAAAGAACCCAGATGAAAGCTCTGGAAGATGCTCAGAAAGGTCTTCGTAAAGCGACCCGAACCAACATTCCCAAGTTGATTCCACCTACAGGTAAACCAACCGATGAAGGTCGAATTCTATTTGTAGCGGAAGGGGATTCAGCAATCGCGGGTCTTCGTCCGGCAAGAAATCCTAAATACCATGGTCTATTTCCTCTCAGGGGGAAACCTCTGAATTGTAAGGGGATGAGTCTAGCTAAGGCACTTGCCAATGAAGAAATCAAGAACATTGTTGCCATACTCGGACTTCCTTTGAATGAAAAAGTGACTTCCTTGGATCAGCTCAATTACGATAAGGTTAGTATTATAACTGATGCGGATTTTGACGGTTATGCGATTCGGTCGCTCATGCTTTCATTTTTCTATGAGTATTGGCCAGAGCTTTTCGAGTTGGGATTGATTCATATTTCAGGTGCACCACTATTCGAGGTGGATGTTAAATCTAAAGACGGAAAGAAGGAAACTATCTTTTGCATCGATGACAGCGACTATGATAAATTGGTTGCCAAGGTAAAAAGAGAGGGCTCTGAGATTACCAGAAAAAAACGAAACAAAGGACTCGGAGAAACCGGACTTGCAGCAATGAAGTTTGCAGTGAATGAGTGTATGGTGAAGATTACTCTAACTACTCGAAAGAATGCCAAAGCCAAACAAGATCTTTGGTTTCATAAAGACCTTGCCGACAAAAGAAGAGAAGCTATATCTGAATATTCTATGAGTGTTATCGAAGACTAGGTTTCGTATTTTTTCGCATTTCGTTTATGTGCCCAGAGGACGATCAGCATGAGAACTCCGACGGGCGCGGCAAATATAACATTCACTTGAATCATACCGGCTATCATTCCGAGGATTCCGCCTAGTACTTGAATGACTACTAGGTTTCCACCCGTATTGTCGAGAATCATTTTCTCCAGGTCATCTGTATCCAGTTTCATCACCTGCTGTTCCACAAGTCGAGTAACATTGATCTGGTGGATCATCTTACCGATATTGACTTTAACATATTCCTTTCCCTCTTCGGAATTCATAAATTCCATTAAACGCGTCTTAATCCAATTGATCATTCGGAAGAAATATCGGTCGATCTCGTGCCAATTGTCTTCATCATCTAAATATGCCTGGAGTCTTTCAATCCCTTTGGGAAGTATATTCTGTCTGGCGTAGTCTGCAAGTTGGAGCAGCCATTCATCCAGCTTTTCCAAAATGGCTTCTTGTGTGTCAGGTGCATTGAGTTTTTCTTGGAAGCCATCCATAATCTGATCCATCATATTCATGAATTGATCGGAGGTTTCGGGATCTTGGATGAACTTTTCCAAAAGGGTAGCAATTGCTTCGTCATTGAACGAAACTAATTTTTTAACACCCATACCAAAAGATCCAATTGCTTTTTTAGCCGAGAGATAACTTTCCAATCCATCATTGAGTGCAGTGGATAATCTTGGAATCTCTTCCATTATTATTACTCTTACATTCTCGGCTAGCTTTTGTCGATTTTCCTGGCTTTTTATATATTCAAATATTCGAACTCTCAAGTAGTTCCAGATCTTCTTGACTTCTTCGGGACTCTGGGCAAAACTTTTAATCGCATCCTCAGACAAATCAAATAATTGAGTGATTATCTCCGGTCCTTTTTCTTTTAAAATTCCAACAATTTTGGAAGTAATCTTTCCTCGGATCTCATCATTTCTAATTGCCTCATCCACCTGAACGGCAAGTTTCTGGAGTCCTACTTCCACCAAATTTTTCTCGTAGATATAGCTCATTAAAATTTCTGGGTGGAGCAATCTGTTCTGAATGGAATTTCCTAAGCTAACAGCAATTTTTTGCTTATTCTTGGGAACCAATCCTTCCCAGCCGAGAACTTTTCCTTGTTTTGGTTGGAATAGCATTTTGATGGCAAGAAAGTTTGTAAAATACCCAACAACCCCTGCCATGGAGACCACAAAGAATGCATGGAGTATGGGGTGCGGTTCCACTATATAGTAATCTACCGACCCCAATATGAGAGTGGCTACTACCAAAAATCTTCTATACCAATTGTCTATACTTGTTACTGTCATTGTTTCATTAATTTTCCGGCAAGTTTTCTACTGAAAAAATTCGGAACTATGTTCGTTAGTCCAATAGCTGTTTGGTTTACTCCACCGGGAATACAAACTGCATGTTTCTTCTTTAGAGATTTTAAAGATTCCTTTACTACGGCAACAGAGTCCATCCATAGAAAATTCGGAAAATTGGATTTCTCTATTCCTGCTCTTTGGTGAAAATCCGAATGAGTCAAGCCGGGACAGAGAGATTGAACCACCACTCCATGAGAAATTGCCTCTTCATGTATGGATTCAGTGAAACTATTTACAAATGCCTTGGTTGCCGCATAGGTTGCGCTATAGGGTGCCGGAAGATAGGCGGCTAAAGAAGCAACATTGATGATTCCACCTGATTTCTTCTTTTTAAGATTGATGAGTCCCGCATGGGTGAGCTCAACCAAACTGCTTACATTGAGTTGGATTTCTTTCAATTCTTCTTCAATGGGAATCTCTGCGAATTCTCCCACAGTTCCGAAGCCTGCATTATTGACCAATAAATCCAAATCCTTGTCATCTATTAATTTCTTGTAAAGTTTCTTGCAATCTTTATCTTTAGTTAGATCTAAAGAAAGTGCTTCTACGTTGATTCCGGAAACTTTAGATTCGATTTCCAACTTTAGATCATCCAAAGAGACCTGATTTCTGGCAATCAAAACCAGATCGTGGCTTTCTTTCAATTGGAGGGCGAATTCTTTTCCGATGCCGGAAGATGCACCTGTGATATATGCTTTTTTTCTCATATGTAAAGTTGTTCCCATTTAAATATCATTGCGTCATTACCATCTTGGTAGTATCCCTTTCGTTTGTCCAGTAACTGGAACTTCCATTTTCTATAGAGTGCAATTGCCGCTGTGTTGGTGGAATTCACTTCCAAGAAAAATGTCAAATTCCCGTAATATTTTTGCAAAGATTCCATGATTTCATCGCCACGCCTCTGTCTTCGATACATTGGATCTACAGCTATTCTATAGATTTCCAAATCCCAAGGATTTACAGAATACAAACAGTATCCTATCAAATTTTGGTCGGAGTGCATCAATAGTGAAGGATGAGAGTTGAGGTGGCTAGTGAGGGAGAATTCCGACCAAGGATCATCAGGAAAGCAGAGCATTTCCAATCTTAACAATTCGTCCTTGTATTGGAGATCTCCCTTGTCTAAAAATATTATTGACATTTTAGGTAATTTAATACCAAAATCCGGTATTTTGCGAGATATGCAAAGAAAAAATAGTTTGCCCAAATTTCAATTTCAGGCAAAATTCTTTTATGAAGCTATCACCATTTCAACTATTTTCTATCATTTGCCTTTCTATCATTTTCTTTTCCTGTGAGAAATTGGATGAAATTGCGAGAAAGAATTGGGAGAAAAAGCATGATAGGATGCACTCTGCGGATTCCAAGGAAGTGGACAAATGGAAAGAATCTTTGGCTATCAATGAAGCCGAGTTGAAGGCATTGGACAAAAATATTCAAAACATGGTGGGTCGCACTGCACAAACAGGTGCTTTATCTTGGCGAATTGCCCAAGCCTATATGAAGGCAAGTAATTTTGAAATGGGGGCAAGATACTACCAAAGAGCGGCTGATGAACAGGCGGGTAGGGGCAATTCGGATACCAATCCAAATTCCAATTCAGGCAGTGGAGGACGAATGGCGTTCTGGGATTCCAGCCTTCCTTATTTTGAAAAAAGTACTGTTTATAGAAAAATCGACAAAGAACTGTTATTCGAAATGGGGCTTGCCTATGCCAATGCTTCTCGAGATATGGGATGGGAACCGGAGCGAAGAAGAAGGGCAGTGGATATTTTTATAAATCTTTCCAGGTTGGATACAAAAGATACTCGTTTTCCCTTTCAATTGGCATTGATATATTTTGATTCTTCCATATCCAGCGGCACTTGGGCAATCCAAGAAGGATATAGACAGATTGATGACGCATTTAATCTGTTAAATGAAATTTTGAAGGTAGAGCCGGAGAATGTTCCGACACGTTTTGCCAAGGCGAATTTTCTCTATCAATTGGGAAAGACGAGAGAAGCCTACAATGAATATGTAATGATTAAAAATACAATTGAAGACATTGACAAAAGAGGAGAGTTGAGGGGAAAATTAAAAAACAATCGTTCTTATCAAAATGTCCTTCGCAATATTCAGGAAATTGAAGCTAAAGGAGTGAATTAAGATTTGCCATCAAATTCTTCCAGTCAATTTCCTTTTTCATTGTTTGCCATTTCGGCTGTTCGGAAATTTATTTATAGAAATTCCATTCACAGGCGTGCTAAATCTCTGGAGGATCTAGGAAATAGGTTCTTAAAATATGTAGATCAAAATTCTTATGCTGAGTGGTTGGAAGAGGCACAGAAATGCGACCAAGTTTATAAATCACAGTCCGTAGAATTCGTAGACTTTTTCTCGACTCACTATCCTCCATTGCTCAGAGAAATCTATGATCCTCCTTTGGTTTTATTTGTTTTGGGAAATCCTGCTATCCTCAATCAAAAATGGGTTGCCGTTGTAGGGACCAGAAAGGCTTCACCCATATCATTATATGGAACAAGAAATCTGGTTAAGGGTTTTCATAAGGATGTGGGATTTCTCTTGGATGAAGGGGAAACCGAGGAACAAATGGGAGTTGTATCGGGCATGGCATTGGGAATTGATCGTGAAGCCACGAGTGTCTCCTTGGATATGGGATTTTCGACTTTGGGAGTATTGGGAACTTCTGTAACCAAAGAATACCCATCAGCCAATAAAAATCTATATAAACGCATGAAATATTCAGATAACGCTGCTTTGGTTTCAGAATATCTACCTTACGAGAATTATTCGAAGTGGACCTTTCCCATGAGAAATCGCATCATAACAGGCATAGCTGAAAAAGTATTTGTTATGGAGGCTCCCATAAAGAGCGGTGCAATGTCTTCAGCGAATTCTGCAATCGACCAAAACAAAGATTTATTAATATTCGATCATACGCATCAATCCAGAAATGAGGGTGGAAGACTATTGATTGAAATGGGAGCTACCGGTTTTGGATTGGAGGATTTGGGTATTAATGGAAAAGTAATTCATATTAATGATCGATTGGATTCACCCGGAGACAATGGTGAAAATTCAATCATCCAAGCCCTTGCTGATTGGAAAGAAAAAGAACAGCAAGGACTTGCAGAGAGATTGGGTGACGGATACTACGTCATCTTTTGAAAATAACTTAGAACCGTTACCAGTATATAGGCTCCTAGTAAAAGAAATCCAAAGGGTCTGCCAATTCTTTCTTTTGAGAAAACTACTGAAATTCTAAATACAATCAATACGAAAAGCATTGCCGGAAAGAAGAAGATGAAAAAGCTTTCATCAGCTAACAATCCACCGGGTGTTACGGAAGCGGCGGCTCCGGCAACAAACAATACGTTCAATATGTCCGCACCAATTATATTACCCAGCGCAAGTTCTCCATGTCCTTTTCTTGCCGCTGTGATTGCAGTCACCAACTCCGGAAGGGAAGTTCCAAAGGCAACCAAGGTAGCACTGATGATAGATTGAGGTATTTCAAATCGAAGAGCAATTTCCTCAACAGAAGGAATCAAAACCTTGGATGATGCGATAACAAGAACAATGCCCAGGATTAGCTTTAGATAAATCACCCACTGGGGAGCATTTTCATCTGTAGACTCAACATCATCATCGTTTGTATCGCTCTCAATCGATCCTGATTTGGTATTACCTTTTTTAGCCCATCTGATCGATGTATAAAGATAGATTCCCAGTAGGAGAAGAAAGATCAGTCCCATTCCTTGGGGAAGGCTTCCCCCCTGTTCGAAAACGGTAGAAATTCTAGAGTAGGGAAGAGTTGATGCTACCAGTAATATCCCCGCACCGAACTGAAGCAATCCCTGCTTGTTCACTAATTCACGGTCGATTTTGGGAGGGGATATTAAAATGGTTATACCAAGAATTAAACCGGTATCACAAATGATCGAACCAACCGCATTGCCCAAAGCAATATCAGGGTTACCCGACATTGCGGCAAGAACCGAAACGGAAGCTTCCGGAAGGGTTGTACCCAAGCTGACTATGGTAGCACCAATCAATATTTTGGGAACGCCCCATTTCAATGAGAGAGCCACTGCTTCATCAACCAACATATCGGCACCTTTACCGAGGGTTAGAATTGAAAATACCGCTATGATTAAAATTGCATAGATGGGGAGGGATTTAATGAGGTGAACGAACCATTCTTCCATATTGATTAGACTTTAGGATTTAGAGTGAATCCTTGACAAGCAAATAAGATATGAAATTCTGTTCCCATGAATCTTCTAGTTTCTAAAAAATCTTTTATCATTGTCCTACTCATTGTTTTTAGTTTTTTTTCCTGCGCAATCTTCGCTCAGAAAAACCCCAAAGATCCAAGTCTACCCAAAGAACCCCAAGTGGATGGTCTTGACCAAAGAGGAGAGACAGATAGAACGAAAGGATCTCAAGATTCTAAAGAGTCCAAGAATAATTCCAATGAAAAAGAGCAAAAGCTGAGGGTCACTTTATGTGATGGAAGGCAGATTGTGGGAAGTTGGTTGGAAAAGAACAAAGAAATTACCTTTCACCATATAAGAGATGGAATTCGCTACCAAAAGACCATCCAAACCAATACCATAGACAAGGTTAGAATCCAAACCTGGAAAGCAGAGATACACAAAAAAGAAAACGATGGAACAGCGTTCAAAATGTTGCCTAATTCTGTATTGATTCAATTGAAATCCGGAGAATCATTTCAAAAAGACAGTGGTTTGCAGGGAACAGAATATTCTGTTCTAAAAATCAAAAACGAAAATGGGTCGGCTACAGTTTACAGTATGTGGATTGATTTGCTCTACAAAGATGGAAATTGGTATTCCAAATTAAAGAAAATCACACCCGAAGAAGACCGAACAGACTGTCACAAGGATGTGATTCGAGAAATTCAGTTTTTATAATTTAGCCACATACTTAAGTATGTGGCTAATGGTTATTTGAATTAGAAAACTCAATTATAATTTCGAGGCAAGAAAATATTTTAAAAATTTTCAATTTTAAGTGAAATTGTGCTGTTTTCTTTACAGTTTCTTCTTGGGAAGATATTTGTAGTATTCCATTTCTACTGTATTGATTAGGAAGGTGTAGTACTTAACCAATTTCTTATCGAACTTTTTCTTATTCATTTCTTCTCTGTATTGATCCGCCAATTGTTCTCGGAATAGGGGAGACTTCAAGTCATTCTTCAAAATATAGAGAGTGCTAGGCATTGTTCGAATGGCAACATCATTGGGAACATTGATAATGGAACAGGATTGAACAATTGCATATTCCACGGTAGAAGCAACCTTATCATCGTCCTTTTCTTTAGCAAGATTTAGGTTCTTTCTTCGAATGTCCTTTAATGAAGAATAGATTCTTTTCTGAATTGTTTTTAATTCCAAAACCTTATCGGTAATCTTATTGAACTTCTGAGGAAAGATGTGACCATCTGCGGCTTTGTAGATGTCCACAACCTTTGCATCTTTCTTTTCTGAGTCATCTCCTCCCCCTGATCGGGAGGAAGAACTGTCACCAAAGCTTGCTGAACCACTGTTCCAGTCCCCTCCGCCTCCGGCACCTGTTGCTGAAATTTTCCCGGATTCCATCACTTCTTTTCTGAGTTCTTCGCGAGATTTTTCTCTGAAGAAGTAAGCGGCGAATACACCGATTATAGATGAAAAAGGCACTCCAAAAACGATAGGAATTAAACTCTGCAAGTAGTAAGATCCTGTAACAAAAATTAAAGTGCTTGCCACAAAGGCAAGTAAGCCGGCAGGAAGATTGACCTTCTTTTGGAATTCTTGGTTTCGAAGTTTTTCTTGGTTCAATCTTTCTATTTCACGTACATGGGAGCTGAGTTTTACAATATCTTCCGGTTTTAATTTAGAGTTCAATTCCGGATGCTTGGGATTCGATAGTTTATCATTGATCGAGCGGGCAATATCCAATTGTCTTTTGTATTCAGGATTCTTATCTGCTTCTGAAGCAAGCTTGTGCATTACAGCCGCCATATATCCATGATCTACAATGAAAAACAAGGAGTCTCCATTGTCTTTTTTGATTTCGTGATAAGAGTATTTAGCCAAGACATCTTCTTTCAGTCTTTCGGAAAGATCATCAATTCTGGATTCTTCTTTCACTCCCATCTTTTCGATTTCTTCACGAAAATTCATCTTCATCAAAGTGCTGTTATTTTTTGTAAATTCGGGTATGCGATCCAGAACTTCCTTTCTTATTTTTACATAAAGTGATTCATCTTTTCTCTCCAAGATCATATCTTTTTCTTGAATGAGTTTTTTTAGTATTTTCAATGATAGGTGGATGGTTTCGCGGACTCTTTTACCAAAATTGGAAGTTGCCTGATCCAATGGAAATGACTCTACCAATTTGATCAGAGCATTCGCCTTGTCGGAACTTTGTTTCCGCCCCGGCTGTGCTGTTGCAATATAATTGGAGTGGAAGTCGTCCAACTCATGAATGAAATTTTCATATTTCATTTCAGCCGCGAGTTTACGAAGTTGGCTCATGGCAAATTTTTCCAAACCATCCACTTGTGCTCTGTATTGGTTTATGATTTCCGGTTGTGTCTGAAAACTTCCATCTTCATTTAGGTTCAATTCGTCCACTATCACATGATAGTCGTTTAAAATTGGAATCACAGCTTTATGGGACTTGGCATAGAAGATGAAATCTTGTGTGAATTCCGGTATGGGAATTACAGGAATGGGATGAAAACCTTTACGAACAAGATGAGTAATTTCCGCTTCGATTGCACCAAATTTAGGGAATAACCAAGATTCTTCCTGTTTGGTCTTGGCAAAAAGAAAAGCTCCCGGATTGTCTTCATCAACAACTCGGATTTTCTTGGCTCGGTGGGATAGAATCATATCCATGAGTTCTTGAGATGCCTTGAAACAAGAAGTTCGAAATGGAACAGCATCGGTTTTCGATTCTTTTTGCGGGGCGAAGATACAGATTTTAGATTGGATCTTATTGCCCGATCGTACAAGAAATGGATAGATGTAGGCAACTCTATGTTGGCCTCGATGGTCAAAATCAGTAATTTGGCGAATTGCCATATGAATTGCCTGTTCGGATTTTGCCTGAGCCGAAAGAGTATTGAATTTATTCAAAGTTTCAGGGATTTTGTCAAGAGTCAAAAGATAGGAGGGGTGAATTTCTTTGCTTCCATGCTTTTCTACTCTCTTATGCCAATCTTTCAATTCATCCATGATTGCTCGAGCAGTTTGGGAGAGTGATCCCAAACTATCGGCTGAATGGACATAGATATTGCCACCTGTGGGTAGCTCGGATGATTTCTCACCGGCATTGGAGAAAAAATCATCTTCTTGGAATATTTCAGTATCTGCCATATATTTGAGTTAAGAGAGAATCTTCGTGAGAATTTCTATCCCTTTACTTACTTCTTCGAGATTCCTTGAATATGTCAACCGAATGCATTCATTCCGATGTGAAAAAGTTTCCTCCAGTCCGGGAAAAAACCAATCTCCCGGGATCAAAAACAAACCTTGATTTTTCGCTTCTTTGTATATATCCTGGGAATTCTTCTTATGATAGGGAAAACGCACCCATAGGAACAGAGCTCCATGGCTTTCGTGCATGGTGTAATCTATTCCGGCTTTTTGGAATAGGCTATCTATGATACTTTGGACTTGGATGGATTTTTCTTGGTAGTAGGGCTGAATCATATTCCGGGAAATTTTATTCATCAGATCATTCTCTAATAATTTGCTCAAGAATTTTGGTCCAATATTTCCCGGAGCAAGATTCATCACAGCGGTCATTTCCGAGATACGGGAAGCGATTTCTTTTTTAGCAACAATGATCCCGGTTCTGAGCCCGGGAAGACCTAACTTGGAAAGGCTCAAAACATGAATCATCTCGGGATCCCATTGAATCTTAGGCTCGCGAAAGAGAATATTCGGAAAAGGATATCCATAAGCATTGTCCAGAATAAATGGGATAGAATGCCGAGAGGCAAGTTCTTTCATCTTGATTATATAGTTCCATGGAATTACATTACCGGAAGGATTGGTCGGTCTCGATAGGCAGATGGCACCAATATCCCCTTGCTTCAATCTATCTTCCACACGATTCATATCGGGTAGATAAAAAAATCGATGATCCGATACAGTCTCTACAATGGGGGGAAGAGAGGTGAACATGTCTTCTCGGATCCCTTGGTCTGCGTAGCCTATATATTCAGGAGTAATAGGAAGAAGAACTTTCTTGAATCTGCCATGGGGAAATTCTCCGGCAAATGAATTGAAGAGTAAGAAAAAAGCGGACTGACTGCCCAAAGTGAAGGCAATGTTTTCGGAACTTATGTCCGACTTGAGTTGCACCGAGAGATAGGATGCAAGCTGTTCGCGAATTGAATCATCTCCCTGCGGATTGGAGTAATCACCTAATATTTGATTAATGCTATTACTATCACTTCCTAAATCTTTCCAGATTTCCTGAAAGATGGCTTCGACCGAAGGAATATGTGCCGGATTCCCACCACCCATGAGCGACAAGTCCAAGCCTTTCTCTCTCGCACTCGCAAGACCAATACCTAGATCTTTCATGAGTTCGGAGATTCCCGCCCCTTCGGACAGTTTCAGGGCAAATTTCGATATCTCTCTCATAAAGTCAGTTTTTAGATTCCTATCGAAATAAGGTAAAAGTTTTTTATCAATAATCCACAAAAAACCTTGTACTTTTTTTTGATCAAAATATACTGGACAATACAAAAAGAATATAGGATTATGTCTCATTAAAGGCATGAAAAGGACTGTTGGATATGGCACTTGATATACTGGAAAGATCTCAGAAAAAAAATCTCTCGATAGAATACACGAGACCCACTCTTTCACGAGAGGATCTGAAAGGTGTTTTGGAATGTCTTGTTGAGGACAATCTTTCAACAGGGCAGATGGTAGAAAAATTTGAAAAAAACTTCGCCCATACTTTCAAATACAAATATGCACTTAGCCTAAACAGTCTTACTTCCGCATACCACTGTGCCTTAACTGCACTCGGAGTTGGCGAAGGGGATTCTGTATTATTATCCGACATCGCGCCCATTGCGGCACTCGATGCAATCTTCTTGTTAAAAGCAAAACCTGTATTAGTTGATATAGCCAAGAATTCCTTCCATATGGACACTGAAGCGTTCGCCAAGGTAGTTCAAGAAATTGTTCCAAAAGTTGTTGTTCTGGATCATAGTTTCGGTTCTTTGGTTAATGCGAAAAATTACTCTCTTCCTGAAGGTACTTTTCTTTTGGAAGATTTTACAGAAGCAATCGGTGCCGATTCGGAAACCATCTCCGTTGGCAAGCAAGGGAGTATCGCTTTGGCGGGATTGAATGTGGAATCTGTGATCACCACCGGAAATGGTGCCATGCTTGTGACTGCGGATTCTGAACTCAATACTAAAATGCGATCTATGATTACCGGAAGATCCAAATCCAGAATCCAAGATCTTGCCCAGTATGATTACAACCTAATTGATTACCAAGCGGCTCTGGGAATTGAACAACTTTCCAAGTTAGGTGTTCTACTGGAAAGGAAGAGAAAGATCGGAATAACCTATCTCCAAGCAATCACCACTTCCCAGGTTGAAACTTATTTTCGTAATCCCACAGAAGATACTTTCAATCGATTCCCTATTGTAGTTCCTTCCAAATCCTATGATGAGACCAAGAGATATTTTGATTCCATCCAGATTGGAACTATGAAAACAATCCAGGAACCACTCCATTCCATCTTGGAATTGAATAAATCGGACTATCCCAATGCAGAGAGACTTTTTCAAAAAGGGCATTGTATTCCGGTCTATCCGAATCTAACAAAAGATAATATTCAGAGAATCGCAACAGCAATCCGAAGAATCTACTAATTGCCGGCGAAGATCTATAGATTCAATTCTTGGTTTGAGGCTGAGTTGTCTTCTCTGGTCAAGACAGGGCAACTCCCCACACTCAACAGACAAAAGCTAAATCGCAATGCATTTTTAGAACGCCTGTTTCTTGCCCTGTCCCTACCGGATGATATCGTCTTGGTTAGTGAACCTGTTCCTGTTAAGTTACTCCAACATTGGAAAGATAAAAATTGGATTCATACTAATCGAATTATAAACACAAAACTGATTCCCGAAAACGAAAGAATCCTAAATGAAGTAGACACAAGCCAAAGCGAGTTGATTGAATTCGGTGGAGTGCGTTCTATTACAAATTCAGGAATTGAAGCGGATGCATCCATCTGGGAAGCGTCTGCATTTTGGAATTCAAGAGTCAATCAATGGAATTTTTCAATGGAAGAATCATTGGATGATTTCATCGAAGGAGGGAAAATTTCTCTACTCGAAGATATGGAAATTCGCACAATACAAAGTGTCGATGACCTGCAGGACATCTTGTCTAATAAAATGGACTCCACTGACTCGATGGATTCAGCAGAATTAAAACCGTTCTTGTTCAAGGCAGAATATTCCTCTTCCGGACGTGGTCATGTCCTCTGGAGAGGAGCTAGGGATAACCACCGTTTAAGTAAATTAGAATTTCCTGTTGTAATGGAAACCTTCCACGAAAATCGAAAGCATGACTTTGGTGTGCTATTGGAATTTACAAGCCCGGAAATGAATTCTGTATCGAGTCATAATACATTATTAGAGTTAGAATTTCAGTCTACTCTTAGTAATTCATCTGTTAAACTTTTGGGAATCTCTGAAATGGTCATTGGAAAAGATTTCCAATTCAAAGGATGTACTTTCTACAATGCCAATTCCCCTGAATGGTTACAAAATGTCCGTGAACTTTTTACGAAGAATCCAGGAGTTTTAAAAAACTGGGAAAACTTTCGCTACAATACCGGGGATTCGACAGACTACACAGGCCCTGCTTCATGGGACGGTTATTTACTGGAGACAGGTGAGATTCGCCTTCGCTCTGAGATCAACTTTCGGATGAGTCTGGGAAGAATTGCTTGGGAGATCCATGAAAAGAGAAAGAAATTGTCAGAAAATCATGGGGAATTGCTAGGATCTTGCGATCGATTTGGAATCTTGATTCTGCACAGCAAGGAGAAGATTGATTTCTCTGTACAATACGAACTCACTCTCACAATTTCAGAATCGGAACCTTGGAGAGTGGTGTATTGGGAAGGGTAGTTTGCTTATCCTAGACGGAACTTATCCATTGGAAAAGCCTTGGTAATTTCCGCAACACCTGCCTTCACCTTTTCATGGTTACTCTTATCATTTAGATTATCCAATAGATCACAAATCAGTTCGCCAACACGAGACATCTCTGCTTCTTTTAGTCCACGAGTGGTAAGAGCAGGTGTTCCCAATCGAATTCC
>JAFIGA010000175.1 GCA_020831715.1 Leptospira sp.
ATCTTTCAGTCGGGCAATTATCTTGGATGGATTTTCAAGATCAAGGAGAACGGCTCCTATGGAGTACTGTCTCATTGGTCCAACACCATGAGTAATTAGAATCCATCCCTCACTCGTTTCAAGTGGTGAACCGCAATTTCCAATCTGGACAAATTCCCAAGGCTTAGTTGGTTCTTGAATCATTTCTGCTCTATCCCAAAAATGCAAATGATCAGAATACATAATAAAATTATTCACCCCATCCAAACGAGAAAGCATAACATATTTTCCTTTAATTTTCCTGGGGAAAAGTGCCATCCCTTTATTCTGAACAGCTTTTCCATTTAAAGTGGCTATATCAAAATCAATAAAATTTTTGGTGACAAGTAATTGAGGCAATATGCATATTCCATTATATGCAGTATAAGTTGCGTAGTAAGCAACATCTCCATTTTCATAAAAAAATTGAACAAATCTTGCATCTTCTATTCCCTTGCTCTCGTTTTTGGATACGGGAAAGATGACCCTTTCGGAAATATCATTTTTAGAATCAAACTTTATAAAATAGTTCGAATCGGCAAGCCAGAGAATTTTATCGATTGCTTCGTTGTCCATCGAGCTCATTGCATTCATTTGAATCTCTGATATACGATGATTCAACTGATGAAATGTAAACAATTCCGGTAGTTTTTCAAATACTTTCTTACTGGTTTCATTCCATGATTCCATACTTTTCAGCTTTAACTGAAACAAATGACGAACATAGGACTGATCATGACGAATCTTGGGAGTTTCTACAAATTCACTTACAGGATTAAACAGAAATGTACCATCACTATTGATTATACCACTTCTAAATACAATGGAAGAGATATGACCCTCCCCTGTCGCACGGAGGCTCATAATAAAACGAAGATTACCTAAAGAAACTCCTTCTTGGTCAGGGTGAGGAACAATGGAAGGGTTGAAAAGAGCCGCAGATTCAATAGAATATTCCATTGAAAAATAAGCTCCAATCAATTGTTTCTTAGTACTGCTAATTTTTTGCTCTCGAGGAATATACTGTGATATCATACCAAAATGTTCATCGAATACACTTTCGATGTCTTTATGCCTATGGGAAAAATTGAGATTTACTTTTTTTAGCAAATCCTTTGCCCTGACTTCCGAAAGAGATACAACTCTAGAGATTAGTCCTGGAATTCTTGATGTATCCAGAATATGTGGTCGGACTATTACCCTGGATGCATTCCTGACAATTTTAGTTCTGCTTCTTTTAATATTTAGTTTATTCATTTTATTTTGTTTAGTTCACATCTTGGAATCTTTTCCATTTTTTCTAAAAAAAGATTACACATATCAATACTCATAGCTATCTTATAATCTCTTCGTAGATTTGAAAGTAAGATTCTACCATTTTTTCTCTGCTAAATTTTGACAGAGCCCAATCTCTGCAGTTTATTCTAATAATTTCTTGAACTTGATTCACAGCTTCAGCGGCTTCATCTATGGTATCTACTAGATAACCGGTCTTACCATTAATTATCAACTCAGGCATAGAACCCATATTGAATGCAATGACAGGAGTTCCGCACATCATGGATTCGGCGACACTCAAACCGAAGGGCTCGTGAAAACTGATTGGATGCAAAAGAGCAAATGCCTCCCCAAGCAATTTGTCCCTTGCTATAGACTCCGAGTTGCCCACATAGACTATATCGTCACCATTGACAAATGGTTTAATCTTACTATCAAAATATTCTTGATTCTGAATCAAACCCGATATGATTAATTTCCTTCCTGATTTTTTGGCAATTTGTATTGATTCGTAAGTTCCCTTATCAGGATGTATCCTACCAAAAAACAACAAATAGTCTTTAGGTGTTTCCTGATAAGTAAATTGACCGGTATTCAGTCCATTGTAAATTGTTGCCATATATTCCAGATCTGAGGATCTGTCAAAATTACTAATGGATACATAATAATTATCTTTGTTATATTTTTTATATACCGGTAGAATAGAAGGCGAGGAAAACCCATGAATGGTGGTTAGCATGGGTGTCTTGATCAATCGAGAATATGTGAGTGGGAGAAAATCAAAATTATTATGGATTAGATCAAATTGATCCGCTTGTTCCATCAGATTTGCAATATGAAGGCATTCCCACACCTTAGGATCGATTTCAGTATTCTCGGCGTAACCATCACGAGTCACAGATTCCAACTTGCCTTTGGTAATCGAATTCCCTGTTGCGAAGACAGTGACTTCAATATTTTTTTCAATCAAACCTTCCGCAATATTGGAAGCAACTTGTTCCCAAGGTCCGTATTTTTCGGGAGGAGTTCTCCATGCAATGGGGGACAAGATCGCTATCTTCATGCTATTTCGGACTTCGCCTATTTTTCAAACAATGATCTACAAGCTCTTCCAAATTGGCTGTACCCACACACATTACCGTATCCGCTCCTCCCCAATATATTTTTACAGTTCCATCATCCTCGGGGACTGCACCACAAGTAAAAACTACATTGTGCACATATCCTGTAATCTCATACGGTTCTTCCGGTTGCAAAATCCATTCATCGCAGACAGCGATGATAATCGATGGATCGTCAAGATAATGCAACGCCAAACCCAATCTATACACACTACCATCCATGGTTGGGAACACGCCGTGGTAAATGCTGAGCCATCCCCTGCTTGTTTTGATGGGAGGAGCACCCGGACCAATTTTCATTTCATCCCAATGGTATTGCATGGGTTTCATTATTAACTTTGATTCACCCCAATATATCAAATCCGGAGAATAGGATATCCAAATTGACCAAGGAGATATTTCGGAATGTGGGCGATCCAAACGAGCATACAAACCATTGAACTTCTCAGGAAATATAACAACATTTCGGTAATCTGCTTCCGTTATAAGGGAGACACGTTGAATGGTTGAAAAGTCTGTTGTTTTTGCCAGACCAATTCTGACTCCATTTCTGGAATAGGCACTGTAAGTTATTAGATACTCACCATCCAATTCAATAATTCTCGGATCTTCAATCCCATATTCCTCGTATTCTTTGAATTTTTCGTCTTCTGAAGGAAGCATAAATGGTTCTTTAGCAACCGTAAAATGGAATCCGTCATCACTTTCTGCCTTCCCCAATATACTTCTTCCATTTAGTCTATGAGAGCGAAAAATCATTATATACTTATCTTTGTATTTTACAACTCCTGCATTATGAACGGTGGCTACAGGATAAGGGACATCATCCTTTGTAAGAATCGGATTTTTATTGTATCTTTGGATTAACATGGTTTCTTCCGATATCCTCAACCGGTTTTGGGAATCTACAAAATCTTTTTTTCATACTCTTCAAAGGCTTGCAAGACGGTTAAATGAGAAATCAAATAGGCAAGAGAGCTCTCAGCTCCCTGGTTTCTGTTCACTCCGTATTTTTCAAGACCATCACAACAGCCTTTTGTTTCAAAATCAAATAAACTCATGCGAAGGTCATTTTCACCTAAAAACCACATGAAGCAGGAAAATAATTTTTCAAGATATTCCTTTTCTTTGGTCAAATGAAAAGCCTGATGGTACATTAAAATCATGGCGAGGGCATCCACCGGTTGTTGTGAAAACATGGATCGCTCTCCGTCCTTGACATACCATTTTTCATTTCCAATGATCGATAGATATCCGTCTTTCAGTGTGTTTTCTGTCAGAAAATTCATAGTCTTAAAAGCAATAGAACTAATTTTGTCATCGCCAAGAATTTCAGCCGCATGCAAAAGGGCAAGAGGCAAGAAGCCATTGTCATAAGCCAATAAAGACTCAAACCAATCCCATTCCGAAGAACTATACACTTCATAATGATGCACTAGCTTCTCGGCAAGAGTTCTTAGAACTCCAATCATTGACTCATCGGAAGAATTCGATTTTAGATAGTATGATATACCAACCATTGCATTGGCAATGCTTCGAATGGATTGTAGTTTTTCAAAATTAGGTAAGGCATCAAAGAAAATGAGTCTTCCGGTCTGTATATAAGAGTCATTGGGTGCATTGCTTATTAAATAACCAAGCGCCCATATGGTTCTGCCAAAGGAATCTTCCGATCCAACTTCATCCAAAAAGTTTCGATTGAAACTGAGAAAATTTCGAAATGTACCATCTTTGTTTTGCATGTAATGAATATAACTAAGGTATATAGTTGCCAACTTTAGAGAGGCTTCATCTTTTGTCTGACGATAAGTCATTAGTACCATAAGTAAGGCTCTGGCATTATCATCGAGGCAGTATCCTTCTTTTAAATTGGGAATGCCAAATTTAGCATGTTGGATAATTCCGGTATCGTCTGTTAATCGTTTAATATGATCCAAGGAAAAGAGAGGAAGTAAAAGTGGATCGATTAAAGTTTGTGTCTTAAGGACAATTTGGGGTTTTGCCAACAGAACTTGTTTTGCAATAGCAATGTATTTGGCTCCGGACTTAGGCCAAGTCATTGTCTGCCCATATTCATATGCTTTCTTTCTGATTTTTTTCATCTCTGATGGATCTGACAACAATTCCATCAGTATTCTTGAAAGTTCCTCTGAATCATGGAAGTCGAAAAATCGACCCCTCCCGTCAGCCAATAATTCCACAGCGTGCCAATAAGGCGTCGAAATAACCGCAGAACCGACACCCACGGCATAAGAAAGGGTACCACTTGTAATCTGTGCTTCATTCAAGTAGGGTGAGATGTAAATATCGGATGCCGATAGATATTTGAATAATTCCCTTTGGCTTATAAATTTATTTATAAAGATAACATGGTCTCGAAGCTTAAGTCTCTTTACCAGTAAGTGAAGATAGTTTCGGTATTCTTCTCCGGCATGACGAAGAACATTGGGATGGGTCTTTCCCAAAATCATATATATTACATCCGGGTGCTTTTCAATTACTTTAGGCAATGCTAAAATAGCTGTTTCGATCCCTTTATTCCGACTGAGTATTCCAAATGTCAGTAATAATTTTTTATTTTCGAGTTTAAACTCCTTCTTAGATTGTTCCTGGGAAAATTGAATATCGGGTATTCCATGATCCATAAAAACAATTTTGTCCATATCTACATCATAGATAGTTTCCAGAAGCTCTATTGCTTTTTGACTCATTACAACCACTTTGAGGGCCATTTTGCAAATTTGTTCCAACACTACCTTTTCATTGTAGGAAGGGCTTTTCAATATAGTATGAAGTGTAACTATTAAAGGAATATTCAGGCGATGAATCAGGGGAAGAATGTACAATCCATTCTGTCCACCAAATATCCCAAACTCATGCTCCAATATACATATATCGGCTCCACTTAGATTGATGAATTTCACAGCTTCCAAATAGTCGCGTTGCTGTTCTTGTCTTATGATCAATTTAACTTCTTCGGGATAGTTGTAATTTAGATCATGATCGTTGATAGCGACAACAAAGCCTTCAATGGATTCCTCTTTACTACTATCGTTTTCCGATGTTGCGGAAGAATTAGATACCATTGATTCATAAAGATTCTTGGTAAATGTGGCAATCCCGCATTCACGGGGTGGATATGTTCCTATACATACGATTTTCATATGAATATAGGTTGGAAAATAAATTTACATTCGGAATTTATTGGCATATTGCCAATTCACAGATAATTTTCAGATTTTGCATATATTTATATACGAATTATTTCGCATATACTCCCGTTATTCGACCTTATACTGTCACAATACAGCAGAATGGAGTATTTAGGCAAGTCTTTTTTGTACGGATGTTTCTCGCTTAGTTACAATCTTCTATGCTTCAAAGCCGGAATTCGAGCTCTGGATTCCTCCAAAACTTTTGCATCCAGATCCACTACCAAAACCCCTTCTTCGGTTTCCAACTCTCCGATAATCTCTCCCCATGGATTAACGACCATGGAATGACCGTAAGTCTTTCTCTTGGATTTTTCATCATGGACTCCGACTTGTGCCGGTGCTATTATATAGCAAAAGTTTTCAATTGCCCTTGCCCTTAGCAATACTTCCCAATGAGCCTGTCCGGTGGGGATTGTAAAAGCAGCAGGAAGGCAGATCACCTCTGCGCCATTCCGAGAAGCAATTCGAAATACTTCCGGAAACCTGATATCATAACATATAAATGTTGTTAGCCTGCACAGATCCCCTATGCCCACAACATCCGGTGTTGACTCTCCTGCTGTGACTGTTTTGGATTCTTGGTAGGACACTCCGTCTCCGGGGTCGGTATCGAAAAGGTGCATTTTCCTGTATCGAAGTATTTCCTTTCCATCGGGATTGTAGATAGAAGCTTGGTTGTAGCAGGTATCTGGATTTTGCCCAGAGGGATTCGCCTGGGTTGGGAAAGGATAGCCCCCTCCTAAAAGAAAGATTCCGTGCTTTTTGGATTCTTCCGATAGAAAATTTTGGGTTTTTTCGGAGATCTCTTTGAGATTTGCCAACTTCTCCTTCTCTGTGCCGAAAAAGGAAAAATTTTCCGGTAGGCAGACCAACTGAGCTCCCTTGCTTTTGGCTTCCTTCAAAAAGTTTTCAATCTTGGTGAGATTCTCTTGGAGGTGATTGGAGCTTGTGATTTGGATGAGAGCTGTTCTGAAATTTTGCATAAAAAAACCTTGGGAAAATACACAAGTATTGTACCAAGGTCATAATGGAAAGGCAAATAGAAAAAGTAAACCATATACTAGAAGCTCTCCCCTATATCACAAAATACTATGGGAAAACCGTCGTGATAAAATACGGTGGAGCCGCCATGGTGAAAGAAGAATTGAAGGCTTCTTTTGCACGCGACATTGTCTTATTGAAATTCTTAGGAATCCATCCTGTTGTAGTTCATGGAGGTGGTCCTGAGATCAATGGCTTTTTAAAAGCCCTGAACATTCAGTCCGAGTTCATTCGTGGCAATCGAGTCACCACTCCCGAAACCATGGATGTTGTGGAAATGGTGCTTACGGGAAGAGTCAATAAACAAATTGTTTCCTTAATCAACGAAAAAGGTGGGAAGGCTGTAGGGATCAGTGGCAAGGATGGCAAGATTGCCTTGGCAGAAAAATTGCCCATGATTGTGGATGGAGAAGAATTCGACATGGGTCAAGTCGGCAAAGTGGTTCACATTGACACAGAATTGCTAGATAGCCTCAAAAAAGATAATTTTATTCCGGTGATCTCGCCCATTGCCTATTCCAAAGAAGGTCTTTCCATGAATATCAATGCGGATACAATGGCAGGGGCAATTGCAGGTGCACTCAAGGCGGAAAAGCTGATTCTTCTTACGGATACAGAAGGAATTTTAGTTCAAGGAAAGCTTGTCACAGGATTGGATCGTGCTAAAGTGGAGGAATATATTCAATCGGGAGAAATAACCGGCGGAATGATCCCAAAAGTAGAGTGCTGTCTTTCGGCAATCGACCAAGGCGTGGCAAGAACTCATATCATTGACGGTCGCGTTCCTCATTCGGTTTTGATTGAAGTATTTACTGATACAGGAGTAGGAAGTCTAATAGAGTAGTCGAAATAAAAATGTCAGAAAAAAAACTCACACTCAAATTAATTTCGGACATCACAGCTCGAATCAATTCATCGGATGATCTGGAGTCACTGCTCCCCGCAATCATCAGTACAACGAAAAATGTACTCAATACAGAAGGATGTTCCTTACTCCTCTATGACAAAGAATTGGACTGCCTTATTTTCGACATTACGGCAGGAGAGAAACAAGAAACCCTTGCTAAATTACAAGTCCCTCGTGGGAAAGGGATTGCCGGTATGGTTCTGGAAACATTGCAATCAGAGATTGTAAATGATGCCGAAAACGATACTCGAATTTATAAAAATATAGATGCCTCTACCGGCTTTAAGACCAGGAACCTAATCTGTGTTCCCATGATTGCCAACGGAGAAGTTCAAGGTGTACTCGAAGCCGTTAACTCGGCAGACAATCGAGATTTTACGGATAAAGACATTAAAATTCTTCGCTACCTTTCTGACCTGGCGGCAATTGCGATAAGAAACCGAAAGCTAATCGATACCCTGGAATCACGTGCCAACGAGTTGGATTGTCTTTTCCAAATATCTCAGTCATTATCCAATGTTATAGATATTAAGCAATTTTTGACAACCAGCTCTAAGTCCATATCAAATGTTATGCGAGCTGAAAAGGTGGCAATCCTATTCCAGGGATCCGAATCCAAAGGCTATGACTTCATCCACAACCATGGCTTCCCCGACTCCATTGAAACCCTAAAACACGGAGAAGGTCCTCTCGAGAAAATTCTTGATTCGGTGCGAACGGTAGGTCAGACGATCACTCTGCAACACCACTCCAGTTCGACCTCGGAAGAGTTGGTTAAAAAAGGATTCTTTACAGATGCACTTTTGATTATCCCAATCAAGAGAAATCGAGACATTGTTGGGATACTTTTGATTGGAGACCGAACTGACAAGAAGCCATTTGAGGAATCGGATCTTCGCATCCTAAGTACAATCTCGAATCAAATTGCAGAAGCATTCACAGCACTCAGAGTAAAAGAGCAGAGTGAAGAATTGAAATACATCCAAAGAGATCTGCAAGTTGCCGCTCAAATTCAGAGAAACTCACTGCCACATATACCCGAATCTTACGGAGATTTGGAATTCGCCTCTTATTACAAGGCTTCCAAGGATATTGGTGGAGACTTCTATGATATGATCGTTCACAGTCCGACGGAAATTTCTGTGATGATAGCAGATGTCTCCGGGAAAGGAACTCCG
>JAFIGA010000062.1 GCA_020831715.1 Leptospira sp.
TTATTAAGGTTAAAAACATGGCTCTATCTCTTCTGGAGATAGGGCTTTTGTATACCATTTTTTTCCACCCCATCACGTTTTTTTGGGAAGAGTCATAAAAATAAGAAAAAATAACTTTTTGATTTTCACTGCTATTCTATATCCATTCCTATCATACAAATATCATCTTCCAAAGGGGCACCCTGTAGAAATAGATTTTGATCCATTAATATCTTATCTAAAAACTCATTCAAGGGAAGACCCTTAAATCTTAAAATGGATTCATCCAAATAGTCTTCATACTGAATATAATTTCCTTTTTCAATCTTGGATGCTTCCACAAGCCCATCTGTATAAAATAATATACGATCTGATTTCTCTAAATAAAATATTTGATTTATATAATTTTGAAACTTTGAATTTTTATCACTGGCGGAAAAAATTCCCAAAGGTCTGCCTGATTTTTCCATTCTCAATTCCGATACTGATTCGCCTCGAACTAAAATTGGGTTTGGATGACCGGCGGCAGAGAAAAGCAATTCTCTGGTTTTTCTATTATAAATCCCGTAAAATGCCGTAACAAATCTACCATCACAAAAATCTACAATGGATTCATTCAGATAACTTAGCAATTGACTTGGATCTTCTTTAACATAGGATTCTGCCTTATCCAAACTACTTTTCATTATCGCAGTTACAAAAGCAGATGGAACTCCGTGTCCGGCAACATCGGAAATAAAAATTCCAATATAATCACCAAAGGGAAAAATATCGCAAAAATCTCCACCTAACTGATCCAAAGGTTTATATCTATACTCAATATTGGGGAATAGATTTCTAGATGGGAGGAGTCTTTTCTGAATTTTTGCCGCAATATTTAAATCCCTATTCTGAACAGTGTTTTGTTGAATTACTTTATTTACTTCTTCATTATAAAGTGACTGAACCATAGCCTTCTCAGTAATATCAAAAATGGATAGCCTAGCCAGAAACTCCCTATCAAAATGAGATCTACCGGAAATCATACAGGTTAATTTTTTACCATTTGTACCAATGATTTCAACTTCCAAATCATTGAGATTTTTCCCCAGATGAATTCTTGTGAGAAATTCTTGAGTTGCTTCTTTGTATTCAAGTGATACAAACTCATCCAAAAAATTTTTTGAGAGTATCTTTTTTCTCGAATGTCCCACCCAATCCAAAAAAGTAATATTGGATTTTTTAATGAATCCTTTGTAATCCAGAGTTATATAACCCACCGGAGAATTATTGTATAAATCATCAATTTCAATCAAATGGTTTAATAGCTTATCTTCTTTTTCAGCTAGTGAGACTGCCAGAACTTCCTTAGCATACAATAGTTGAATCTGTTCAATGTAGAAACTCAAGTCATCGGGGACATTAATTTGAAGGGAATTATTACATAGAATATATAATTTCCCTCTTAGCTGGATGTCTTCTAAGGCAAATTCTATAGGAGATAGATTGATTCCTCTCTGAAATGAATCAAATTCTGATTCATCTTGATACTTTATGCTTAAATTTTGATCAATTGAATAGGATTTTCGAAAGATTTTTTCTGATGGAAATTGAATGATTGCTTGTTCTATTCCAAATTCTTGTAGGAATTTGCTGCAGATCTTTTGAAGCGACAGTTCCCTGTCATTTAACTCTGAATTAATACCTTTCAAACCAACCTATCCATTTTCTATTGAACGATTAGATTGAAATCAAGTCAAGGTTTTAAGATATTTTTTAGATTGAAGTAAGATAAGTTTCTTTAAGTTAGCCCATCATCAGATCTGAATTAAAATGATGATGGGTTTGCTAACCCTTGGACTTAAGCCGCGAAGAAATCAGCTTTACTGATTTCTTGCAAGTTAATTTTGACTTGGCCTTGCTCCAAGTTTCCAACAACAAATTCCCCTTCTAGTTTTCTGTTTTTGTCCAATTCTACAATGTTGCCATTTTTCAAATGGAGGACAATGTCGATACCTCTGTAGCCGATGTATCTTTCTAGAGTTTCTTTGAATTTGTTATTTGTTTGCATTCTGGTTGATTTCCTGTGTTTTATTTAAGTTCTAATACATCTAGTTTCGTACAAGTTTTTTTTATTCTTGATAAAAAAACCTTTGACCTGTCGTATTTTTCGTTTTTTTTATGTCTCATGACCGGCGCCAGAAAATCAGCCTTGCTTTTGCTCTCCCTAGGGAAGGACGAAGCAGCGGAAATCCTCAAACATCTAGACGACAAATCACTCGAAGCAGTGATTTTGGAAATGTCCAAGATAAAATATATCTCCAAAAAAGAAAAAGAGTCCATCTTAGAAGAATTCCACCATACAGCAATAGAACAATCTCAAGACATGAAAGCCGGTGAAGACGTCGCAAGAGAATTGTTAGAGGGATCCTTGGGCAAGGACAGAGCTCAGGGGATACTCAATAAGCTGAAGGGAAAGGGGATAGACTCGGATTTTGCCTATCTGAATGATATTGATGCACCCACACTGCACTCTCTACTTATAACAGAAGCACCTCAAACCATTGCAGTCACATTGTCCTTTTTGGAACCTAAAAAAGCGGCAGATGTTTTAAAATTATTTGCCAAGGAACTCCAAGCTAAAATCGCATATCGACTTGCCAATACTTCCAAAACTCATCCGGATGCCATTCGTGAAATTGCCAGAGTCATCAAGAAAAAGTATGATTCCAGGGATTCTCATGAATACAGTGAATCCGGAGGATCTGAAGCTCTCGCCAATATCCTAAACCATATGGAAAAAGGCCTGGAAGATACCATATTGCAAGAGTTAGAAGAGAACAATCCGGAACTTGCCGATCAGGTGCGAGACAAATTGTACACATTTGAAGATTTGCTTGCTCTTGACAAGAAAGAAATGAGACTTCTCATCACAAGGCTCCAAGACGATAGCATGATTGCCATTGCTCTTAGAGGAACGAGTGAAGAAATGAAAGATCAATTCTTTTCGGCAATGTCGCAAAATAAAGCCTACGATATCATAGAAGACATGGAAATGCGAGGAAAGGTTACTCTTAGAGAAATCAATGAAGCAAGGTCACATATACTTTCCCTCGCCAGAAGACTCGAAGAAGACGGACTCATCATTTTCAAGAAGAACAAAGAAGAATATATTTAAACCTAAATAGATTGAACCACTTCATAGAGAAGGTCAGATAGGCTTTTACTATCTTTCAAAGGTTTCAAAGCAATGCGTAATTTTTCTTGGTTTCGAGCAGGAAGTTTTGCGAAATCAGTGAATTGTTTTGCCAGTCGGGATGAGGATTGGGAGTTAATCCCGTCAAGTTCTGTAATTGCTTCAACCAAAAACTCATAGCCTACTCCATCTTCCCTGTGAAAACGAAGTCGGTTTCTTGAAAAACTTCCTAAAAGTGCAGACACTCTATTTGGATTGCGAATGTCAAAATAATCTGATTTTTTTAAATTACGAACAGTTTCCAAGGTATCCTCTCTGCACGAGGATGCCTGAATAGATAGCCAATAATCCATTACCAGTGGATTGCTTTTCCAATTGTATGCGAATTCATCTAAGGCTTGCAATCTAAGCGGTGAATCAGAATGAGAAAGGATCTTTAATGCCGCAATTTTTTCGGTTAAACTTTCAGACTCGGAAAACTGCTTGTATAACATTTCATCTTCTTCGAACAAAAAACCCAATATGGTATTCTTAAACAATCTCAAGCTACTGGCTTCCAGCCTATCGAAGGAGTTACTTTTCAGCCTTTCACTATAATTCAAATAAATTGATATTAAAACTGACTTCCATTCTGCGGTGATTGACGATTCCAACTTTTGGATGGAGCGGAAGCTTTCATCAATCTTATAGACATCTTGCAAGTTAGTAACAGAAGTGAGACCGGGAATCTGCAAAAGATAGGAAAGCAAACGCAAACCCTCCCAACTACCCGGTAGATTGATTAACAATTCTCTATAAGATTGTATGATATTTCTATCGACATGGGCATTGGAGTCTAAACTCAGTCTTTCTATTTCTTGAATTTTAATATTCAATCCACTATCCCATCTTGTGAATGGATCACTGTCATGAACCCAAAGATAGTAAAGATCTTCTTTCGGGCGACTCCATCTCAAATGAATCGGAGCCGAAAAATTCTGAAGCAATGAGAGAACAGGTCGTTCAACAAGACCGGTGAATTGCTCCCTTCCCCCCTTTCCCTTCCAATGAAACAAACCGGATTCAAACGATTTATTGGACGGATTGGAATTTCCATTCTTGTGAATTGTATAAAGCACAGGATAATGAAGATCTAAAGCGGATTCAGAATGGTTACAGTCTTTCCATTCAATTGTATAGGTTCCGGCTTTGGGGTCAAATGTGTCGTTAATTTCCAAAACAGGTGTTCCCTTTCTATGATACCAGTTTCGAAAAGTTACTAGATCAACACCGAGATTTTTCTCAAATACAGAAACAAATTCTTCTGTTGTAATTGCCTTGCCATCAAAATCTTCAAAATAATGATCGAGTGCTTGGACAAATTTCTCTCTCCCCACTATAGTATAAATCATTCGAATGACTTCGGCACCCTTTTCATAAACAGTTCTTGTATAGAAATTATCTATATCCAAAAATTCTTTAGGTTGTATGGGATGCGATAACTTACCGGCATCTTCAGGGAATTGGTAATTCCGAAGGAAATCCACATCATCTATTCGCTTAACACCAGCTCCAATTTTGTCTTGGCTGAAGAGTTGATCTCGAAAAACAGTGAGTCCTTCTTTTAGAGTCAATTGAAACCAATCTCTGAGAGTAATCCTATTTCCCGTCCAGTTGTGAAAGTATTCGTGGGCAATTACCGAAAGTATATCTTCAAAGATCGAATCAGTTGCCGTATCGGGACTCGCTAAAACCAACTTGGAATTGAATACATTCAATCCTTTGTTTTCCATAGCTCCCATATTGAAATCATCTACAGCAACTATCATATAAGTATCTAAATCATATTCTCTGTGAAAAACATCTTCGTCCCACTCCATGGCAAGTTTTAAAGATTCCATGGCAAAATTTGCGTAATGAGACTTACCTATATTGGTATATATTTCGAGTTTTTTAACCTTTCCGGATTTTGTAGTATAATTATCTGTGATTTTTTCCAAATCTCCGGCAACCAAAGCAAATAAATAGGTAGGTTTGGGAAAGGGATCTTCCCATATGGCGTAATGCTTACCATCACCGGCTAAACCCTGTTCCAATAGATTACCATTGGCGAGGAGATAGGGAATTTTTGCATCGGTAACAATTTTAACTTTGTAGGTACACAATACATCCGGACGATCGAAAAAATAAGTTATTCTTCTAAATCCTTCAGGCTCATTTTGTGTGCAAAAAATTCCGGAAGACTGATAGAGACCCAATAACTCGGAATTTTCGATTGGTCGAATAGAATTCACAATTTGCAACCGGGTAGGTTTGTTGATCTTTTTCAAAATCTCCAATCCTTTGGATGTTAATTGATAATCAGATTCAGAGAGCTCATTGCCATCTAATTTGATATTTAGAAGTTGAAGATTGATACCATTTAGAAATAAATATCTATAATCTTGCAGCTCATCCTGTTCATGACTCGGATAAACTACAAAATCGGAAGATACAATTGTATGCTTGGAATCCAAATGAAATTCCAAGCTCAATGAATCTGTTTTGTAGGATGGGGGCTTGTAATCTACAAGCCGGATCTTTTTTCTACTGGGTTCTGAGTGCAAATTTAATGGCGGGGTGCCCTTGGTTTGTCTTCGGCAATATTTACTCGAATAGCCCTTCCCTCAAAGTCTTTTCCGTTCATCGCTGAAACTGCCTTTTGTGCCGATTCGGGAGTTTCAAAACTGATAAAGGCAAATCCTTTAAAATTACCTGTTTCTCTATCGCGAATCATACGAATTTCCGTTATGTTCCCAAATGATGAGAAACTATTGCGAAGTGCTTCTTCCGAAATTCGAAAGTTAAGATTGCCTACATAAATCTTAGAATCCATTAAAATACTACCTATTACAAAAATCTCTCCAATAGTAGCATGTAGGCTAAATTAGGTCAACCTTTTTTGAATATTTTTTATATTTTTTGATCTTCACCTGCTAAATTTGAATCAGTGGAACCTACCAACCTCTCTACATCCAAATTTTTTACTTGGCTTGCCATTCGCTCCATGATTGCTTTGGTAAATTCCTTGATAATTTCACCCATTACTTCAGATTCCAACATTTCTTTAAAGACTTTGGCATAGTCTTCGCTTATTTGTTTAGAAAATTTTTCCAAAAGGGGCATTCTTGCCATTGCACCGGCTACTTCTTTCTTTTTCATAGACTCATTGAATTCATAGAGAAGTTGGCTTTCGTATTTTTCTATGATGGATTTGGAAAGAGAAGCATAATCAAGTCTTACCATTACTTCTTCCACTCGATCCAAGGATTTCAGAAATACCGCATCTGAAATCGTATCGAGAATCATATCCCGAAATTTATATGTAAGTTCCTTGGTATTTAACTTTCCAACATCTTTTTCTTTTCCAAATAACTTTGCATAGGCAAGCCAAATCTTAACTGCTCGAAGAAGCAAAAAAGGTCGAAATAAATTGAAAGGCAAAATCCCCAAAACCTCATACCAATAGGTAAGTAAAAAATCCACCTTATCTTCATGCTTACGAAATCTTCGAAATAGATCCACACCCCAGATAATAATTACCAAAAAATCAAAAATCAAAAATACAAATAAAGCGTCAGATGAGAGAAAAGCTCCATAAGAGTCTTCCAGCATAAAAAAGAATAAATCAATAAGTACAATCGTTAAAAAGAAATGATCTTTCTTGCTTCCCGGAATCCGACGGAAGAAATACAATCCTCTTTTCCATAGGCTGGATTTTTTGGGATTTTTCAAATTTGTAGTTGATTCTTTTTCTTTTTCCATTTGTAGTTTTTAATTTCCGAAAGGTAAATTGCCTTGTAAAGGGAAAATTTGACTTTTTTTCTTCTCGTAGATAATTTCTAAGATTCGAATCAAATTAACAGTGTCTTCTTGATTGTATTTTTCAAGTAGGTTCAAATAGTCCACAATATCGGTCTCAACATATGAGTTCCAAAGTTGCACCGCATGATTGCCGGTAAAGCCTTCCACTTCGGGGCTTCTTCGAATTCCCAATTTTTCTTCACTTCCTTTGAGTCCTCCCTTAATTCCCATTTTATGTAAGGTGTGCATTAGATCCATATGCGGTAGAGGACTCACCCATTTCATAGACCTTTTTAAAAAGGGAAGATCAAATCGAAAACCATTGTAGGTAACTAAAATTGCGTTTTCCCTGCCCTCCCAAAAGTCATAGAAACTTTCCAAGTTCTTAGTTCTGGTAAATTGATGGATATCCGTTCCATTAGAAACACAGATACAAGTTACTTTGTGAGGATCATCCAAACCTGTGGTTTCAATATCCAAACCAAGGAAATATTCCGAAAAATCACCGAAGATTCTCCAAGCATCCGCATAGGGCAACCGATCCCAAAAATAGCGAATGTCTTTTTGGATGAAAGCCTTTTCCGCCATTTCAATTTCCCAAGGAAGTTCTTCTTCAAAAAAACAAGGAGGAAGCTTTTCTCTTAAAATGTTCAGATTGTTATGCAGATCCTTCCAATTTAGAATTCCCCGAGACCATAGATAGGATTCTATTTCTTTTGTAACTCCCGTAAGATGTATAAAACTATTTCGAATCATATCTCACTCTCATCCAAACATAAAATCATCGGGAAAAATACTTCTCCCATCTTATCCAGCGGTTTATTCCATCTCGAAATCTGTCTTCACTTTCTCCAAAACCAATTCGAACATAGCCTTCCTTCTCGAAATTCGCTCCCGGCAACAGGAAAACCGATGTGTCTTTGTACAAATCATCACAATAAGATTCACTCATTATTCCCGGTTCCAATTTTATAAAGCCAACCAAACCACCATCGGGAGCTTGAAAATCCAATACCCCGGGAATTTTTGCAAGATGCTTCTGGAAATATTCAATATTGGATAAAACTGATTTTTTAATGGGATCAATTAATTTCTTACGATGGATTAAAATCTGTTCACAGAGAAATTCCGAGATAGGATTCACGGTATGAGTTAAATAATCCTTGAAAGATCTGGCTTTATCTATGAATGATTTTTCTCCGACTATCCAACCAATTTTGAGCCCAACCACTCCAAAGCACTTTGTAATGCTACCGGTAGCAAAGCAATTTTTTCCCAGATCAGCTCCCGTAGGTGTTAAATCCTCATGAAAATCCAAAAATCGATAGTGTTCGTCAAATAAAACTATTGCTTTGTGATTTTCTATATTTTCTTCCAACCTATTCCAATCGGAATCGGAGAGACTCTTTCCTGTAGGATTGTGAGGGTGGTTAATGATTACCAAATCCGGATCATGAGTCCAGAGTGCATCTATGTCCAATTGAGACTCTACAACATCCACAGGATAGATGATTGCTCCCACACTTTGAGGGACTTCATAGAGTGCTTGGAATGCCGGTGTAAATAGAGATATGCGAGCTTGTTTCTTAACAAAGATTTGAAAAAAAAGAAAAAGAGCCTCACTCGTTCCCGTGGTTACCAAGACGTTTTCTTCAGAAATCGAGTTTCCATAGAGAGAAGCAATTTCTCTGCGAAGACCTATTGATCCTTGGTTAGCCGAATCAGCAAGACTGATGGATTCCAAATCCTTGGGACTTAAATTTATTTTCCGAAGTAATTCTCCCAAGCTAAAATTTCGAATTCCACTTTCACCCAAATTGCATTCAGCTTCGAGACGGTATTTCTCCAATCTATCTTCTATGAAAAATTCTCTAAGTTCCACATAGTCCAAACTAGAATGAATCGATTTTCTATCCATGAGATTTTCTGCTTGCTAGGAGACTCTCTAAGCTAAAATTGGAAGTATGAGCGAGAAATTCATTCAACCTTGGACTAAAAAACCCTTTCCACCTTCCATACAAAAAGAAGCTGAAAATGCTTTACGGTATTTCCAGAAAGGAAACTCTCATGATCTTGTAGATGCTTATGCTTATCCACTCGAATTTGGTACGGGTGGTATTCGTGGAAAACTAGGGAATGGAATTGGAAGAATGAATGAATACACAGTGGGAAGAGCCGCACTTGGTTTTTCACGCTATCTAGTCAAGAAATCCAAAAAACCAATTCTTGTGATAGCTTACGATTCCCGAGAAAAGAGTAAGAAATTCTGTGAGGTCACAGCGGGTATTGCCGCAAGTCTGGGAATTCAAGTCTATTACTTTCCCGAAGTGGCACCCACTCCTATGTTATCCTATGCTGTTCGTTATTATAAAGCTACCGGTGGAGTTGTGATTACAGCATCACACAACCCACCCGCTTACAATGGCTTCAAGGCATATCTCAGTGACGGAGGACAGTTGGTTCCACCGGACGATGCCAAAATTATCAAAGGAATCGAATCCATAGAAGATTGGAATGAAATTTCTTTCCTATCTCCTTCCGACCCCTTATACAAGAAGAGAGTCAAGAAAATTGACAAGAAATGTTTTGAATCATATTTAAAGGATCTCTCTAAATCAGACCTTATTAGCCAAAAAGTTACCAAAAAAGACAGAAAGAACTTGAAAATAGTCTATTCGCCTCTTCATGGAACCGGTGGCAAATATATGAAGGACACATTGAAACATTTTGGATATAAAAATGTTTTTTTGGTTCCGGAACAATCCAAACCTGATGGAAGTTTTCCCACTGTTAAATATCCAAATCCGGAAGAAAAAGAAGCAATGGCTTTGTGTGAAAAGTGGGCGAAGGAAACTTCCTCACAAGTTTTCATCGCTACCGACCCCGATGCCGATAGACTGGGTATAGGAGTCTTGAACGATAAGGGGGGCTATACTCTCTTGAATGGAAATCAGATTGGAAGTATTCTTGCCGCATACCTATCGGAAAGAGTAATGGAAGAAAGAAATAATTCCAAGAAAAAGCAAAAACCAATCAAATACCATCTAGTCAAGACAATCGTTACAACAGATCTCCAAGAAAGCATTGCCCATAAAAATAAGATCAAGCTCTGGAATGTTCTCACCGGATTTAAATACATCGCTGAGGTAATGAAAAAATTGGACTCCAAAAAGAATGAAAAATTTCTTTTTGGAGGAGAGGAATCTTATGGATACCTACCGGTTGATTTCGTTCGAGATAAAGACTCCCTCTCATCGGCTCTCATTCTCCTCGAGGTCATTGCCGAAAAAGGAGATATACTCCATTACCTCAATCAAATTTACTTAAAATACGGTTTGTATTTGGAAAGTTTACTATCCTTGACCTTGGAGGGCACCTCCGGTAAAGAAAAAATTTCCAAAGCAATAGAGAATTTAAGATCCAAAAACCTCATAGGTTCAAAAATAGGAAATAGAAGTATTATCTCGATTATGGATTACAAGACTCAGACAACTAAGGGAAAAGCAAGCCCAACTATATTCAAAGGTTTTCCCAAGTCCAATGTGATCCAAGTAGAGTTGGAAGGAAATGCAAAACTTACAATTCGTCCGTCAGGAACAGAACCAAAAGTGAAGATCTATTCATCCTATGCAAGTCAGGCACAACCAAAATCCATCGAAGAAATACCCTCTTTGATGCAAGAATTATCCAAGGAATTAAAAAATGCAGAAACCGAATTCGCCAAATTGGCAGGGCTTAAATGACAATAACTGAACTAACTCATGCTGAAATCAAGTCATTGACAGAACAATATGTTCTGGATACCTACAATCGTTATGACGTATCTTTTAAATACGGTGTGGGAGAAATGCTCTATGATTCCAACAATAAGGCCTATATAGATTTTCTATGTGGTGTTGCTGTTACAAACTTGGGTCACAGTGAAGCAGATATCATTGAAACGATACGAGACCAAATTGACAAATTAATCCACACTTCCAATTTTTTCTATTCCGAACAACAAGCCCTTCTTGCGGAAGCCATTATCAAACATAGCTTTCCCGGTAAGGTATTCTTTTGCAACTCAGGAACTGAGGCAATTGAAGCGGCATTCAAATTGATGAGAAGACATGCCTATAAAAAAGGAATGGAAAAGCCTGTAATCCTCACTCTAAAATCCAGCTTTCACGGAAGAACAACCTCGGCAATGTCTATGACCGGTAATAAATCCATAAGAGAAGGCTTCGGAGAACTTGTACCCGGTGTGGACTATGTAAAAGAAAATGATGAAACTGCACTCATACAAGCTTTTGAAAAATACGAAGGAAGAGTTGCCGGTGTTTTAATGGAGCCGATTTTGGGAGAAGGAGGCATCATTCCTCTACATCCAAAATTTGTCACATTGGCAAGACAACTTACAGAAGAAAATGAAGCTCTTTTGGTCTTTGATGAGATACAAACCGGGATGGGTCGAACCGGAAAATTGTTCTGTTTCGAGCATTTCGGATTTGCTCCGGACGCTTTCACTATGGCGAAAGGACTCGGAAGCGGATTTCCCATAGGTGCACTTGTAGTAGAAAAGAAATCCGTAGATATATTAGGAAAAGGTGAACACGGCTCCACATTCGGGGGAAACCACCTTGCCTGTGCTGTTGCCTACGAAACATTTCGAGTTATTCACACTAGAGATTTATTGAATCATTGCATAATAATTTCGGATTATAGTTTTGACAGATTGAAACAAATGAAAGAATCTATACCACTCATCAAAGATGTGAGAGGTAGAGGTTTGCATATCGGTGTGGAATTGACAATTCCCGCAAGACCCATAGCCGAAGCTTGCATGCAAAATGGACTCATCATCAATGCTACCGCAAACAATGTATTGAGAATCATGCCACCCATCAATATCAATCAAGATAAGATGGGAGAAGGTCTAGATATTTTAGAAAAAGTTTTAAAAACACAAAATTAGGAGAAAGAATGAAGCAAGTAGCTGTATTAGCAGGAGATGGAATTGGTCCGGAAGTAATGAAGGTTGCACTCGATGTAGTGAAACAAGCTCTGGGGTCCAAAGCGAGTGATTTTACATTTAAAGAAGCATTGGTGGGTGGAGCGGCTATTGATGCTACAGGAAGCCCCCTTCCTCCTGAAACATTAAAGTTATGTGAAGACTCGGATGCAATCCTTTTTGGATCGGTAGGTGGACCCAAATGGGAAAATCTTCCACCGGCAACTCAGCCGGAGAGAGGAGCACTGCTCCCACTAAGAAAGCATTTTGACTTATTTGCCAACCTACGTCCTGCAATCATTTATTCTGAATTAAAGAATGCTTCTCCGTTGCGTGCGGACATTGTGGGTGATGGATTGGATATTTTAATCATGAGAGAGTTGACATCGGGAATTTATTTTGGTCAACCCAAAGGAAGAGAAGGATCGGGAGCCGAAGAAAATGCATATGATACCATGCGTTACTCTCGCCGAGAAATCGAACGAATTGCACGAAAAGCATTCGAAGCCGCAAGAAAAAGAAATAAAAAAGTAACATCCATTGATAAGGCAAATGTTTTAACTACTTCCGTATTTTGGAGAGAGGTGGTGATCGCTCTTCATAAGAAAGAATTTTCGGATTGTGAATTGAATCATATGTATGTGGATAATGGGGCAATGCAATTGGTAGTAAGACCTTCGCAATTCGATGTGGTGTTGTGCGAAAATATGTTTGGTGACATTTTGTCCGATGAAGCATCGGTAATTACCGGTTCCATTGGAATGCTACCATCCGCATCCATCAACGAGGCTGGTTTTGGACTATACGAACCCAGTGGTGGTTCAGCACCCGACATAGCAGGAAAAGGTATTGCCAATCCAATCGCGCAGGTTTTGAGTGCGGCACTTATGCTTCGCTATTCTTTCGATATGGAAAACGAAGCCACCAAGATCGAAGAAGCTATCCGCACCGTATTGAAAAAAGGTCTTAGAACCGGTGA
>JAFIGA010000065.1 GCA_020831715.1 Leptospira sp.
CAACTGAATTTTTATTCTTTGTGCTGTAATATATCTGTCGATAGACTTTTAAGCTGTTTTTATTATACAAGTCCATCGCATCCGGATTGAGACCCGAAGCAGGTTGAAAATAGGCCATTTGAAAACGCACTCCATAATCTACAAAGCCGTTACGTAGTACATCCAAACTACCACGTAAATCCATTTCTTTATAAAGCCGTTGAATGACCCGATTGTCTGCATCTGCTCCATGAATGGCCGATATCTTCTCCCAGCGTTTGGGTTGTGATTCTTGAAGAAATTTAATCACTTCGAATTTGAACATTCCCAAAGCAGGACTGTAATCCGAGGAATTTCCTTCGGTATAGCCACCTTGCTCTACAAGTGATTGAACAAGGGCAGTTTCAAATGTATTTTCAGATGTGATGCTCATGTTGTTTCATTTTTCCAAATAGGTTGATTTTCCCATCCTTTTGGGAATCCCATTTTGAACAGTGGCACGTGATTGAATTCATCAAACAGTGACAGAAGTTCTGTTTTTATGTGATGACCGGGGCTGATAAAGTTATTCAAGTACAAAATGGCGGAAAGAATGGGGAAAATCTTCCTGCGTTGATAATTATCCGGAATGTAATCCAAAATTGGTCTGGGTATTTTGTTCGGCCAGTCGTATTTATTGATAATCACCCGGTTCCAAAGCCTACCATGATGCGCTATAATATTTCGGATAAGGGTGATGGTAATCAGCCAGCTGGCCATGTATTTCTGATTGTAGAGACCAAATTCTTTAGCAATTGTATTTTTCTCCGGTAGTTGGTGATTGATATTTTGATATAATTTAGACAGGGCACCCAAGGTCAGCACTTCCAGCGCTTTCCAAGATTCCGGATTTTCGTTAGGGTGTTTTTTATAGTGCTTTACTATAAACTCCTCGCTGCTTCTGTCGAGTTCTTCATGTAGTTTACTCTGAAACTTACTGAAATACTTTTTATTAGGGAAAAGCGATGAGTCCAGATACCACTCGGATTCATGACTAAGGGATAGATGATAGATCATTTTGGTACGCAAGGCAATTTCAATCCGTTCTATGGCATTGAAAACGATCAGACGGAAATGGCGGTCAAAATTGTAAAGGTCAATGACGTCTTCGAAATAGCTGCCGTCCGAAAAATGATGATTGACCTTGTCATCCTGCATTTCCCACCAGTAGCCTTTGAGGCGATAATAACTAATATTTGCCAAAAAATGAGGGGCATTCGCTATATCCCGAAAAGCCATATTCCGGCTTTTCAACAGTTCGATTTGCTCTTCTATGGTTTTTGGGTCTTTAGCCATGAAAGCGCGTTTTGGATGGGCTACACCGTACTGCAGGGTCTATAAAAAGAGAAGACCCGCGAGCAGATCTGACGGGATGCCACACGGGTACTGTTAGTGCAAAGGTACAACGATTCTCGGTATTTGCAAAGTATGTCCTCATATTACTTTTAATTTTCCTGTAACTGCCTCACTGATCAAGGCCTCCCGATATTCTTTTAATAAATCAATCAGCTTTTTGGTGCGCTCCATTTGCGTATCAATTAGGCTGCATTCAGTTTCAATGTGGAGGATGATGGATTGCTGTTCTTCTATAGGGGGTAAAACGATTTCCATTGGTGCTATGTGCTTGTTATTTAATTGGGGAATAGTTGATGTATCAGCAATATCAATCAACCCCCTACTTGAAATGAAAAAGCATAAAAATACAGGTTCAATTTTTTCAGATATGATTTCCAAACCCATCAAATTAGTATCGAAATAACAAGACTCTTCAGTAATCGCAATTTTGTTGAGGTTAATGGCTGCTCCTCTTTTTGGAAAAAGAATAGTGCCCTCTGGAAAAGGATGATAAGATTCAAGTTCTTCAACTTTGTTCCCTAAACCTTTTAACAAAAACCCCCTATTTAGGTAGTTTAAGTCATCAACTTTGAAGTATTCTATTTTTTGTCCATCTGACTCAAAGGTACTCGGTGAAAACCCTGAGAGAATATTGTAGAGATACTTTCCTTTTATGACCTCCCAATGCTTCGGTATTTTCCCCAGCCACTCAATGCCTGAATCCTTGACTTCGGCAGGCTCAGTCCAGGCATGGCCATTCCATACTTTCTTGCCTGTAACTAATTCATTAATGATGGCTGTTTTTTCTTCTTCGTAGAGTTCGAGCAAGCGTTTTTTGTTGGCTATGAGTTCGTCTATCTCGGTGGTTTTGTGGTCGAGGTAGTGGGCGATGGTGGTTTGTTCTGTAGGTGGCGGAGCAGGAAATGTATAGTTATTAATTTTTGATTGAGAAATAGTTGGAATAGTGCCTCCTACCACTGTTTCCTCAACTTGTAATTGGATAAAAGGTGATTTAATGGAATACCATAAAAATATATTATTACAATTAATGTCTTTAAGAACTACTATTTGTGGGTTTATCGTAGCTTCCTTTGGTAACTGCCGTACAACAACACTTTTACCATAGGTAGAGCCTGTTTTTACAAAAAGTATATCTCCTTCAAATATTTTTATTTCAGGAGATTCTTCATATTTCTCCCAACTTAAATAAGTGCATTCTGAAAAATCCATTCCTGAATCTTTCATATTCGAAGGACTGATAGTTATTGCACCATTTCCATCGTGAACTAAATCGGAAACTGTGTAACCTCTGTACCCAATTCTCCCAAATACATTAGCAACATGTCGAATCCTTTTCATTTCCCAATGTTCTGGAATTTCCCCAATCCATTCAATTCCAGAATCTTTATATGCATCGTATCTTTTCATTTTCCCTTCTTTACTTTTGCTTCCAGCTTTTTCAATTCTTCAAGGTCGGCTTCATCGGCTTGTTGGGCTTCCGCTGCTTTTCGTCTTTCATCAAATAAGGCGTAGACTTTTTTCACTTGTTTTTCCATTGCGACATTGGATATGCTTCCGGCATCTTTCAGCACATTTTTATCCTGGAATTCAAGAATTTTATCTACGTTTTCCCGCCAGAAGGACATGGTCAGATCTTTCCGGTTTTTGGCTCTTAGTTCGGCACTTTCCAGAAACAGTGTCACCAAGCGGTTGAGTGTATCAATTTCATCGTGGGTGAGGTAATTTTTAGCTATGATGATATCACCCTTACGTACGGTATTGCCTTTCCATGAGGTAAGCCCCATATTGGATTGTAAGGCATCTGCCCTTGAAATGATAATTTCAGCAGCCGTTTTACCGGTCACGGCATAAAGCAATTTGTTCTGCGTTTCGGCAAAAAACATTTGGGTGGCCTTGTCGGAGGCATCGTAATCACTGCTGAGGGCGAACAGGTCGCGCACTTTTTGGTAAAACCGCTTTTCAGATGCCCGGATATCCCG
>JAFIGA010000072.1 GCA_020831715.1 Leptospira sp.
AAAACTTTCGTATACGGGCTTTGGTCACTTCCTCATCCCGAGAATTTTGAAATCAATACTCCACTTGACTTTGTTGTGGATGATAAATATAAAAGCCCCTATGAGTATAAAAAAGAAGAGTTGGGAGATTGGGTGAAAAAATTGGAGAGATGTGGGCGAAGGAAGATTTAGTTTAAAACTTTCCCCTCCTCCGCGTATGATTAGAAATCTAATTTATTTATTGTAGTTTTCTTCTGCGAATTTCCAGTTTACCAGATTCCAGAATGCTTCCACATATTTTGGTCTAGCGTTTCTATAATCGATATAATAAGCATGTTCCCATACATCAATTGTTAGTATTGCATGAACTCCGTCTTTTAGAGGGCATCCTGCATTGCTTGTGTTCACAATCTCTAGACTTCCATCAGATTTCTTGGCAAGCCAGGTCCATCCGGAACCAAAGTTTCCTACAGCACTTGCTGAGAATTTTTCTTTAAATGCCGCAAAGGATCCAAAGCTTTTGTTGATAGCTTCTGCAACTTTTCCGGTAGGTTCTCCACCTGCGTTGGGTGCGATAGAATGCCAGTAGAAAGTATGATTCCAAACTTGTGCCGCATTGTTGAAGATTCCACCACTGGATTTCTTGATGATGTCTTCGAGGGATGCATTTTCAAATTCACCACCTTTAATTAGGTTGTTCAGGTTGGTTACATAGGCTTGGTGGTGCTTTCCATAGTGAAATTCCAAAGTTTCTTCTGATATGATGGGAGCCAGAGCATTTTTTGCATAGGGCAGTTCCGGAAGTTTGTGTTCCATAAATTTTATATTCTCCTAGTTATTAGAATAATTCTAATTTCTCTGATGATTAGACTTTGTAAAGCTTAATTTTGTGCTATGATTCAGAGATCTTGGTTCCGGGAATTTCCAAGACAAAATCCGCACCAAATGTTAAACTCGGAGTCGAAAATCCCGGTTTTGGGGGATTCTCCAGGACTTTTTGCACAGCCAATAGTGCAGCCTCCGCAGTAAAGCGGTATCCCTCAATTGTTTGGATTTCTATTTCTATGGATTTACCTTCGGGATTGGTTCCGCGACCTATGACTGTTGTCTTACCGGTATTTCTTGTGTTCTCATCCGGTCCTTTTATAAAAAAGCCAATTGCCGATTGGGCGGCACTGAGTATCCAATTATTCTTAAAAATAGGCATTGCCGAGTTCATAATCTGTGACAAGCGAACAACCTCATCAGGAACATGAGTGTAGACCGAAATATTGGGAATCCCGGTTGAAATATAGGATGTGAAAACATCGCCCCAGGGAATTGAGTATAGCTTTTTCTCTTCCCCGTTGATCATAAAATTCTGACTCAATTGAAACTGAGGAATAGAAACAATAGTTCCATCTTTTCTAATCTTGGAGCCGTAAGGTGCTTGAGCAAGTGCCGATTTTGCTGTTCCGGCGGAGACTCCTCCCAATCCAACAAATGCTAATGATAATTCGGTGGCTTCCGGCATCCATCTTTTCACTTGGGCGGCAACACAATCAGTTGGTACAATGTCGAATCCCACTCCCGGTAAGACAAGAATCCCGGCTTTTTGTGCTAGAGAATCCTTGCTATGTAAAAGCTCATAAACGGGAATCTCGCCGGTGATGTCGAGGTAGTGCGTTTTTGTTTCCAAGCACGCATCTACCATAACTTCTGCTGTGTCGATGAAGGGGCCTGCGCAGTGCAGAACAGCACAGAATCCCTCTAAGTTATGAGCTACGGTCTTGGCATCATTTAGAGGAAAGCTCACCCATTCCATTCCAAGCTTCATAGCCATAGCCTTTAGCTTTTGAGAATTTCTTCCACCTAAAACCGGTTTAATGCCTCGTTCTTTACATAGTTCGGCAATCAATTCGCCTGTGTAACCGGTAGCTCCGTATAGTAACCATTTCTTTTCTTTCATTTTGATTCACTCTTTTTCAGATAATTTTTCATTTATTTATCAAAATTCTTTTTAAAAAACCGGATATAGATTTGTTTTTAAAAAAGAATTTTATATAATATACATTATAAAATATATAATTTATTATTGAGAATTTAATTTAGTCCTATATTGGATCTCGCTTGTTTTAATACTTTTATTATTGAATCGTGAAGGAAGCCATTGGTAGCAACAATCTCGGGATTGCCTGTCCAATAGTGCTTGCCTTGAAAGTCTGTGATCTTGCCACCGGCTTCACCTAGTATAACAGATGTTGCGCATAGATCCCAATGCTTTACTGATTTCTCCCATAATCCATCCAAACATCCTTCTGCAATCCAACAAAGATCCAGGACTACCGAGCCTGATCTTCGAATACTTCTTGCGTAGGTTATGAGAGCTGTAAGATCAGCCATTATCTCTTGTATATGATTGGCTCTTTTTGTCGGTAGATTGGGAGTAAAAATACTCCTAGTTAAATCATCGGTTACCGAAGGAAATACGGAATCTCCATTCTTGGTTGCCCCTTCGCCCAAGATTGCAAAGTATACATCTTCGAGTGCGGGAACCAAAACTATTCCACTCACAGGAGTTTCGCGGTGTTCAAGACCAATGGCAACCGCATACATGGGCAGACCTTTGATGAAATTCATGGAACCATCAACCGGATCCACAACCCAGCGAAAATCGCTCTTACCGACTACCGGTTCCTGTTCTTCCATGAGAATTCCATCTTGGGGAAAGGCACGAGTCAAGAATTCCATCAAAAAATTACCCATCAATTGATCGGATTTAGTGATCTGTTGTTTTTCTTCTGAATCGGATTTTGCTTGGAAATTTCTTAGTTCCTTTTGGAGGTTTCTGGCAAAAAGCATAAACCCGGGAGAGTTAACTTTAATAACTTCCATCCTTCGTTGGGTTTCGTCTATGGGAAAATCTATAGTTCCTGATGCATTACTCATAATAATAGGTCTAGATTCTCACCCAGTCCAATTGGTTCAACTGCTAAATTTTTTTATAAATTTCCCATCGAAGGTTTCCCGATGGTGATTGATCCGAGCGAAAGTCAATTTGTCTTAAATATTCGTGAAGCTCAATAAAATTTTCGTTGTTAGAGCTAGGAATACTTCCTTTTTCTTGATTGATCCATATAGAATTACCAATTCTTGACCAAATGCTTTCTATATCGGAGAAACTTTTTTCCAAAAAACGAACACTTAAGGATAGATAATCCATTCCCAAAGGTTTATAGACATTGCCGGGCTTCCAATTATCAGAGTTGATACTGTAGATATTCAAAATGGTTTTTTCTTGTTCACTGTAGTCCGCTTCATCGAAAAGTTCCGAGTAAGGCTTGATTCGAGAATCCGGTTGATTCCCCGAAGCAATATCTGTCAATAATTCCCGAATCTCATAGGGATCGAATCCTCGAATCTCATCTCTTTCTCTGAGTATGGATTCGACAGGAATGGCAAATGATTTAAAATAGATACGGTTAGTACGAATTGAGGTGGTTCTACCCTGCCTAGCCGGTTGAAGAATATTACTTTTTTCAGCTCCACCCAGATATGTTGCTTCGAGAGTTAGAACCCAGATGAAACTCTGATTCCCAATTTTGGAAAGTTGTCTTACCAAAAAGATTTTTCCTGTTTCTTTTTTAGGCTTGGGTTCGGGAAGAATAAATGAATTGGATATCAATTCTGGTATGAAACGAGATATTTCTTGTATGTATTCCATCGATGAATTGAAATCCATCCCATCCAAGGATGAACTTGTCGGAAGTGAATAGTATTCCGAGAATTCGAAATAGGGATAATGGAGATTATCTATGAATATCTTAGAAGGAAGACTTATACCAGATAATTTACTTAAATATCGATTGATCTTGCCGGCTTCTTTCGGAGTCATTCCTTAAACCATGGAATGACTCCTGTTTCTGTAAAATCTTTTATTGAGCCGGAAGGAAAATATCCTTGGCAACAAATGGCGACATTACATTGCCTTCATCCCCATATCCCAACCTGCCTCTATTTCCATAGCCCCAGCAACGAACGGCACCGTTCTCCATAACCGCACAGCTATGTGAACCTGATGATCGAATTTTTTCGAATCTTCTTCCTTGTTGGAGAACTAAATCTTTAATATCAGTTAGATTGTAATCTTGAGGTAAGGACTCAAAACTTCCAATTCCGAGAGCCGGTGAAATATCATAATTGTCTCCCCAACAACGTCCACTTCCATCTTCAAAGGTTAGACAACCTGCATGACCATTTCCATCATCCATAAAAAACCCCAATGTGATATGGCTAGCTTTTTTTCCAAGGTCGAGGATGAATTGATTTGATTCAAGAATGTTTTCATAATCTGTACCATAACCAAAATTCTCGACATTCCCCCAACAGGAAAGATTTCCTGTTTCCAATAGGGCACAAGTCCTGTCTTGCCCATTAATAATTTCTTTTATTGTCGGTAAATTGAGAGGGTTACCATTATTAATTGATTCTATAGATGCAGAAATGTTATTACCAAGCTGAAAGTTAAATCCACTACCCCAGCACCAGCCAGCTCCTCCATTATTTACTAAACAATTGTGACTTGAGCGTAATCCGGAGAAAATCTTTGTTACTTGGGAAGTTATCGTGATCTCTACTAGATTGTTTGGGGTTGCATTAACTGCTAAACCTACAGAGTCATTATTCCCTATCCCAAGTTGACCATCATCATTATGTCCCCAGCACCGCAAGAAATTTCCTTCCAAGACAACACAAGCATATCCTCTGCCAAGTGCAAAATCAATGACTCTTGCACCAAAACCATAATCCGGAGCACTCACAGGATCATCAATGGAGTTTTGCATTCCATATCCTAGTGAAAATGACAAATCCATTGGATCGTCTCCTCCCCAGCATTTTAAATTGCCGGATTCCAACAATGCACAAGTTGAATATTCGTTGGATTGAATCTTCACTACCGGTTCAGCGAAGGGAATGGTTCTTGCCATGGTGGCATCGTTGATGGAGATTCGGTCTCCCATGCCCAGTCTTCCGTAGGCGGCATCTCCCCAGCAACGAACGGTGCCATTTTCCAATAGGGCACAGGTAAAGTTTCTACCCATGGAAATGTCTTGGACTCTGGTTGTGTTGGTAGAACCTGAAAGACTCTGAGCTAAAGCTAGGTTCCCGATCATGCGATACAATTCTGCATCGGCAGATTTATCATCGAATTGCATGCAATTTGAATATGCATGAGTTAAGAGAATTAATATTGCGATTTTGAAATATTTGGATATCATATTTCGTTCCTACGATAATTTATTTCCCAAAGTCTAGGGACTATAAATAATAAACATATGGGTATAATTGCAAGTAAAAAATTTGTTCGAAATGTATTTTTATTCTTTTTTGGGATATTTGTAAGTTTTTGCACGGATGCCAGGGATTCTAATTCTGCGGGGATAATGGAAAATGAGGATGAGGTTCATAAAAATATTCAAGTAAAGAAGTCTCATGTATTTTCCAAAAGTTATTATATACTTATGAAGGATGCAATTCCCAAAGATGAATCATTGGGATCCAATCAATTCATTCATGTGGGTTTGAAGTTGAATCAAGTAGGGAAATTTCAAAATTCAATTCCAATCGGAAGAAATGTTCGCAAGATTCTGATTACTGCCGGAAGCTCCAAGGCAAATCATTGGATGCAAGAAGGATTTAGAAAGAATTTTCAGAAGTCGATTCTTGAGTTGAAGAAAAATGGGACTCAATTGAATGAAATCCAACTCGACTTTGAGGGGTTTCCTATTCGGGACAAAAGGAATTTTTCTGATTTTTCCTGTGAGGTAAAAAAATTTGCCAACGAACAAGGTATAAAATTTAGCTTGGCACTTTTTCCACCGAATCATCCTGACAACAAGGGATTTCATGATTGGAGTATACTGAAAAATTGCGCAGATAAGTTTTACGTTATGATGTATGATATGCACAATCCCAGAACCGGTCCGGGGCAGGTTACAAGTTCACAATGGATTGAAGATAATTTAACATTGATTTATAAAGCTACCGGAGAATCTGAGGCTGTAATGAATTCAAGAATAGTTTTAGGGCTACCATTGTATGGATATTCCTGGAATCAATCGGGTAAATATCTGAAAGCTTATCCTAATAGAAGAATCAAAGCAGTTGAAGAAGCGGATATGGATGGGTTGGTTTGGAGTAGGTCGAAAAATGAAATTGTGTATATGCCTAGTAATCTTTTTCTGCGCCATTGGGAAAGGGAAGCTAAGAAGAGGGGTATGCTTGGTGTAGTCTATTGGCGATGGGGGTATTAGAATTTTAAAAAAATTCTTTTCAATCTTGAACGAAATAACAAAAATGCTACAAAGGTTTTATTAGCAGGCAATTTACAAATTCATGGCAGAAACAAAAGCAATCGAGCTCAGCCGCGGTGGATATCTTTTGGATACTCCCCAGGGTTACATCCAATTTGGATCCCCTCCGGAAACAATCAAAGACACTATGTCTATGGAGAAAGGTGTACCGCAAATATTTGTTCTACCGGATAAGTTTTTTAATTGGATCAAGGGGATAAGTGTTGCCGAGTTAGAATTTCCTCTCTATTATAATTTCTTTCTAAAGCAGAGACCGACTTATATTATATGTTCGGAAAAGCAGTTTCACCGATTTAAGCATGTTTTGCGAGAATCTGTATTTGGTCCCAAAGTTTTGAAATTGGAAGAGGACTATGAAACGGATGATCCTGAAGATGTAGCAAATCTAAGTGCCGAGATGGGATATTTTCGGAATGGGTTCAAGCTTCCGGATCTTGTAAGATTTGGAATATTTAAAAATAATCAATTTACAATAAAGGGGATCACCATTCATAAAGGCAAGGATGGATTCCAAGTTACTATGGGCGATGAAATTCTGGGATCAGTACCGAGTAAGATTGATTACAAGCCGGTTTTTGAATTGGGAAGTAAGCTATCGGATCCGTTTTTTCCGCCCAATTTTGGGATAACATGCCTGGGGCCTAGTCATGGATTTGACCCCGATGACAACACTTCGGGTTATATTATTTGGTTGAATGAGAGGGGAATCATGGTGGATCCACCGGTGAATTCGACCGAGTGGTTGACTGAGTCCAATGTGAATCCTAAGTATATTGACAGTATAATTCTCACTCACTGCCATGCGGATCATGATGCGGGAACTTTTCAGAAAATTTTGGAAGAGGGTAAAATTACTGTTTATACAACCAAGACTATCATGGATAGCTTTCTACTGAAATATTCTACTTTCGCCGGGGTCTCCAAAGAATATTTATTGCGATTATTTAATTTTGTACAAGTGAAAGTGGGTCGACCATTCTTTCTTTACAATGGAAAATTTGAAGTGTTTTACACTCTTCATTCCATTCCGACAATTGGTTTTAAGGTGAACTTTCAAGGAAAGACATTTGCCTATTCATCCGATCATAACAATGACCCGATTGTACATGACAAGATGTTGGAAGAGGGAGTCATCACAAAACACAGATATGTTGAGTTAAGAAATTTTCCATGGGATGCCGACATTATCTACCATGAATCAGGGATTGCTCCGCTTCACACACCAATTACTTATCTAAACTCTCTGCCGGAGGATGTGCAAAAGCGAGTCACAGTCTATCATATTAGCAAGAAAGATTTTCCTAAGGAGACATCTCTGAAACTAGCAACTTTTGGAATCGAGAATACCCATTACTTTAATGTTCAGAAATCAGGTTTTGAAGAAACCTATAATATGTTAAAGCTTTTGGATCATATAGATTTCTATAGGCAGCTCCCTATCTCCAAAGCAGAAGAATTTATTCGAATTCTAAAATTGGAGAGGTTTAAGAAAGGTGAGACCATCATTCAGAAGGGAACCAAGGGAGATAAATTTTATATCATCATGCATGGCTATGTCTATGTAGAGGATGAAGATTTGAAAGCTAGGAAGATCTATGGAAGTTTCGATTATTTTGGTGAGGTCGCATTGATTCAAAAAAGTGTGAGACAAGCGAGTATCATAGCCGAAACGGATGTGGAAATGTATACAATTCGAAGGGAAGAATTTCTTCAGTTTATTCAAGGGACTGAATTCGAGGAAACCTTGAAACGTCTAGCAGTTATTAGAAATGCGGACACTTGGAATCTTTTGTCCGAAAGTCCATCGTTGCAATTTTTGACCTCAACACAAAAGACGATATTGGAGTCTATGTTTCATCCAATCGAGTTTGGAGAAGGAAAGGTGATTCAGAGAGCTAATACCGAATTGGATCGAATTTATATCATTAAAGAGGGAACAGTTCAGGTGCTTAAGGATTCCTTGCCTGTTGCGGTGTTGTCGAAGGGTGATTTTATCGGTCATATGCATCGCATACATAAAGGGCAAAAATCAGAATATGATTTTCTTGCAACTTCTGATGTGAAATGTTATTATTTAACGAAAGATAGAGTCGAGTACTATATCGAGAACAATCCCGGAGTAATTATGAAGCTTCGGTATGCATTTGATGGGGATGATTAGTGCCAATTTCAGAAATAATTGATCTTATAGACTGGGTATATTTATCGAAATTAGGTTATCTATTCGTATCCTTAATCATGGGAGCTTACATTCTCCCACTATTTATTACCTATCCCATGAAATGGATGGGGATGAAGATAAAATATTATTGGGATAATTACCGTGGACCGATTCGTTTTTTCCTATCGGTTATGGTTATGAATGCTTTTAAAACATATCTTGATTTTGGGGAATCTAAAACCGAAGCGTTTCTAAACCATTTTAAACAAATTTTAGTTATAATCGGAATTACCTGGTTCTGGATACGTTCTGTATCAGTAGGAAGAGACTATCTATTAAGCAAATACGATATTACAAAAGAGGACAATCTACAAGCAAGAAAAGTCGTAACTCAGATTCGAGTGATGCGTCAAATTTTAAATGTTTTGATCTTGATTATTTCCTTTTCGGCGATATTGATGAGTTTTGAATCCATTCGTCAATTCGGTCTATCTCTACTTGCTTCTGCGGGTGTTGCCGGTATTATTATGGGCTTTGCGGCACAGAAAAGTATAGCCAATATTTTCGCCGGACTGCAGATTGCTATAACACAACCTATTCGATTGGATGACGTTGTTATATTCGAGGGAGAATGGGGTCGGATCGAAGAGATAACACTGACTTATGTTGTGGTCAAAATCTGGGACGAGAGAAGACTCATTGTCCCTATATCTCAATTTATTGAACGTCCCTTTCAGAATTGGACCAGAGTATCTGCCGATATTTTGGGTACCATTTTTTTCTATTTGGATTATTCGGTGCCTTTGGATGTATTGCGAAAAGAATTGACTCGAATTGTGGAGAATCACCCTAACTGGGACAAACGTGTCTGTGGAATTCAGGTAACAAATTGTACCAATACTACGATGGAAGTTAGGGCTCTCATCAGTGCAAAGGATGCTTCTAAGGCTTGGGATCTTCGTTGTGATATTCGTGAACAGTTATTGGTATTCTTACAAAAGAAATATCCTCATTCTCTACCTACTTTTCGGGTGGATGTGGGTAAAAAAGCGTCGTGAACTCTCTGTGTCGCCAGATTGCTAGCTTGGAAGTGCAAAGAGTCGGGATAAAGCCCTTACTCCTTTACAGAGTGGGTACTTTATGTCACAGAGAGTCCGCGCATTTGCAGGAGAGATATTCTTTAAATTTAATATACTGAAAAAATGATTGATTTTTTTTGAATATCTCTTAAAATGGTAGAGCTATGAAAACTAAGTGTAATTTTCAAGGTTTCTTGGTTTTATGCCTAATTTTGATCGGTTTAGAATCTTGTTCATTGCCTTCTTTGGATCGTACAGCTCTAGATATATCCACACTGAATCTAATTCTGGGAAATAGAGGCGGTTTCAATTCGTCTCAGGACTCAGAGTCAGAAGATGTATCAACCGTTCCTCTATTGGATTCAGGAGAAGCCTATTGGGCGAGGACAGTTACCGGTGGACAAGGAAACAGTCGATTCAATGATATTGCAGTAGATTCAGAAGGGAATGTATTCGTTGTGGGTTTTATAACAGGCAATGGAACATTTGACTTTGGGAATGGGGTGACAATCACCGGGTTAGGTCCAAATCCAAATGATCGAACTGTTCCCATATTGGTGAAATACAATCCGTTAGGAGAAGCTCAATGGGGCAGAACCATAGATGGGGGAACAACCGGATATTTATCCAACTCGGCTAATAATGGCCCGAGATTCGACGGAATAGCAATTGATCCATCAGGAGACATTATCGTTGTTGGAGGTGTCCATGGGTCAAATGGATCCACTACGAATTTTGGAAATTCAGTAAGTGTGCAATCGAATAGTTCATCTTCTGCATCGAAAACACCTGTTGTGGTTAAATATAATTCGGATGGAGTGGCTCAATGGGCATCTTTTCCTACAGGAATTTCAGGAACTAGTATTCGGGCTGAATTTAAAAAAGTGAAACTGGACAGCGAGGGAAATATTGTTATCATAGGTTTCGCAGGAAATGCGAACCAATTAGATTTTGGTAACGGACAAACAGCATCCGGAGCTGATCCTAGCAATCCAGATCGATTGATTGTGAAATATAATGGAAGTGGAGTTGCCCAATGGGCAAGGACAATGGTTGCATCGAATCCAAACAATAATTTGGAAGACTTAGATTTAAGTAGCACAGATGAAATTTTTACAGCAGGATCATTTTTTGGACATACATTATTTGATTTTGGAGATGGGATTTCAATTAATGTTGCAGCTCCGCTTCATACAGGAGCTAACGCATATATGTTTAGATCTGCGAGTAATGGAACCTCTTTACAGATCACTACGCCTATCAATCCTGATAGTACTACTAGATTTTTTTCAATAAAAAATACCGATAATGATGATTTCTTGGTAGTTGGTTTGACAGTCGGTGATTCAGATTATGGCGGGGTTGATGCTTCTTGTAATATTCTAGGAGCATCCTCTAAATCCATGCTCTTGAAATACAATACTTCAGGTGTCTGTCAATGGGGCAGAACTGTTGTTGGTCCTAGTATATCAAATTATTCTTCGGTAACTAGCGATGCATCAGGGAATATTTTTGCATGTGGGACTCAGAGGGCTGATGGAGAGTTTGATTATGGAGGTGGGGTAATTGCACAAGGGGTAGCTACCGGAACTCTTAATAATATGAGTTTGGTTAAATATGATAGTGAGGGCACTGCCATCTGGGCGAATTCCATTCTGAATGTGGATTCCGGAACAACTAATAGGAACGAATGTCTTCGTGTTGCTACTCATTCTGATAATGCAGTCTATATGATCGGGGTTCAGCAAAGTGACCATGTCTATACATATGATGAAGGAGTAACGGCACAATCCGATTGGGACGGTGACAGTAATGCCGTAATATTGAAGTATCAACAGTAACTATGAAAGCATCACATTATAAAATATGGATTCTAATTGTTTTCCTTTGTATCTTATCTTGTTCGTGCTATATCCGTAAAGTTGTTCTCAATGATCTAAGGGAAAATGGGGTGAATTCAAGAAATATCAATTTTGACAACTCTGTTGAATTCTTTAAAATCCAGTGGCTTAAGAAAGACTTTCTGGATTCCCATCGAGAGGCAATTGCTATGGAGGGATTTGCTATTTTCGCCTGTTAGAACATAAATTTTTGGAACAGCATTCATCTTGTGAGCTAACTCTTTATTTAGTAGTTTCATAAAATCAATTACAGTTTGTCCTTTAAGATGGTAATCAGATAAAATCACGTCTGGATTCCAGCTATGAATCAATTGAATAGCTTCTTCTACAGTTCCTGATACTTGCACTGAATAGCCAAATTTTTCCAATGATCGGCGAATCAGCATTTGCAATTCTAAACTATCTTCGAGAATCAGAATTTTATGAACGGTTTCTAAAGGAGAGGGTTCTTTTTGGGTTGGATTTATACCAACTTTTTCAGCATAATCAATGGGGAATTCAAAATAGAATTGAGATCCCTTTTCGAATTCGGAATCCACTCCAATTTTACCGTCCAGTAAGTTTATAATTTTTTTACATATTGCAAGACCCAACCCAGTACCGCCATATTTATGGGATGTATTTGTTTCTGCTTGGCTAAAATTATTGAATAATTTATCAACTGACTTTTTAGGAATTCCCAACCCGGTGTCTTCCACTTCAAAATAAAGGAGATCTTTAGGTTTTGCCGTTTTAATTTCATATCTAACCTCAACTTTGCCTGATTCGGTAAACTTGATTGCATTGGATATTAGATTATTTAAAACTTGCTGTAATCTGGTTCCATCTGTAAAAACTAAGGGTAGCTTACTTTTAGGATGGATGATACTCCATTCCAATTTTTTTTCCTGCATCTTCGCTTGGTAAAAAAAATGAAGATCGAGAAGGATTTGGTTGATATCCGTAATTTCTTTATGAATTGTAAAAAAGCCAGCTTCAATTTTAGAAAAATCCAAAATATCGTTCAAGATATTAGTAAGGTTCTTAAGATTGGAGTTCAGTATTTCTCTTAATTTTTTGATCTGATTTGTATCTTTTTCTTCTGCCAATAAATCAATAGAAGCGCTGAGTCCTTGCAGTGGTGTTCTAATCTCATGGCTCATCTGAGCGATGAATTCAGACTTGGCTTGGTTGGCAAGTTTTGCTTTCATTTCATTTTTTTGTAATATTCGAATGGAATATGCTAGACCCAATGACAAAATTACTAGATCCAGAGCAGAGGCATAGAGGGTTCCGTATAATGTAATTAAGTTGCTGGGTAGAATGCCAATTGACCGCAAAGCGGAAATAAAACCAAAGAATAGTAAAGGAATGAATCCAATTAATAAAAACCAAGCAGGTGTGTAGCCATCACGAATTCTTTTAATGATTGAAGCTATGAAAATTAGGATCAGAACCAATGAGGCGTAGGGAAATATTCTAACAGAGATGTTGGATTCTGTAAAACAAACAAAAATTAATAGAAGGATGGATAAGCCTTGTATCAATCGAAAAATTCGAATTAATCTTAATCTGTAGTCATTTTTAGAATTTAAAAAACGCAATATAAATTC
>JAFIGA010000074.1 GCA_020831715.1 Leptospira sp.
CAATAGCAGAAGCGGCTATTGCTTCCGGATTTATGGGAGTATTGCTGCTGGATTCTCTTCGAGATTTTTTATCTGTGTCTAAAGAGGACAAAAAATATTTTGAGGAAACGGAAAAAATCCATTCAATTAAATTAATTTATATTAGCCCATTAAAAAAAATTATTTTTGGAGCAGGGTTTATTATTTTTATTTTAATCTCATTGAGTGCAATATGGGATGTACCGGATGGGGGAGGATTGGCAAAAGAGGCAAAAGCAATGATTTCCAAATCCGGAGTCAGTCACCCTGTTACAGCAGTCCTATTGAATTACCGAGCCTATGATACATGGCTTGAGATCGGAGTTATTCTTATGGGATTGTGGGCGATCTTTGCGGCGGGTGGACTCAAGCAATTTCGCAAAGTACGATTGAAATCATCACATGATCCTCTGCTTCGTCAAGTCATTCTAATATTTACACCTGTACTATTTTTATTTGGTGGCTTTCTATTGTATTACGGAAAAATGGGTCCGGGGGGAGCCTTTCAGGCGGCTGTTCTATGGGGTGCTATTGGGATCATGCTACATCTCGGAGGTTGGTCTGTATTTACAATTTTGTCAAGGAGAGTGAGATATTTATTTTTAACGATCGGACTGAGTTTTTTTCTGATTGTTGGGTTGGTATTACTTTCTACAGGAAGAGCTTTTTTTGAATACCCCGTCGAGTATGCAGGAATAATAATACTCATGATCGAAACAATGGCGGCTATCAGCATTGCATCAGCTCTTATGACTATATTCGCTTTTTTAACTAAGTGACAACTATGCGAAGGAATTGATAATAGGAAAAGGATTTGAATATGGAAACTTATCAATTATATGCCATAACATCCGTATTTCTTTTTGGAATTGGACTTGCCGGAGTATTCATGGCAAACCATTTCTTGAAAAAAATCATATCTACAATTTTAATGGGAGGAGGAGTATTCCTGTGCTTTGTTAGTTTCGCAAAACGAGATTTCGCAGAATTTTCCGATCCAATCCCACATGCTCTCGTCATAACAGGAATTGTTGTGGCAGTCACTTCGGCGGCATTTGCCCTATCTTTGGCTCGCCGAATTTATAAACTCACCGGCGAAGCAAGCTTTAATGATGAAAGGTGAATGAAATGCATATCTCTCCATATCCTGCAATTTTAGTTGCCTTGCCAATATTAATCGCAATTGTGAGTCTTTTCTTTAAATCCAAAGGAAGGGCTCTTATCGGTCTTTTTGGCAGTATGATGATTGGATTAACAGTTGTGCTTTCATTTTTGGAAATTGCGAGATTTGGTACAATCATTCATCTCATGGGAGCTTGGGATCTTCCATTGGGTATATTATTAAGAATGGACCCCTTGTCTGCTCTCTTCATTGGATTGACAGCTATAGTTGGGTTTTTTATCAGTTTGTATTCATGGTATTTTTTTCGAGCTAGAGAAATCCGGAAAGGAAGACTGCCTCTATTTTGGCCACTATGGTTTTTTCTATGGGCAGGTCTTTATGCCTTGTTTCTATCCAATGATCTGTTCAACCTATACGTTGCTATTGAAGTAATAACTATAACAGCTGTAGGATTATCTGTTTTATCGGGTAAGTCAGTTGCTCTCATTGCCGGATTGCGCTATCTTCTAGCCGCCTTGATTGGTTCTATGGCATATCTTTTTGGGGTTGCCCTCCTCTATGGTAGTACCGGCAATCTTGATATAGGTCTTGTTGGTCAGGTGATACAACCCGGTGCAACTACAACCTTCTCGATTATTATCATCACAATAGGTTTAATGATAAAAATGGCGGCATTCCCATTTCAGTTTTGGTTACCTCCTGCACATTCCTCCGCTCTGGCTCCGGTAAGTGCAATTCTTTCGGCATTGGTGGTGAAAGCCGCCTTCTACGTTTTGCTTCGCCTGTGGACTGAAATCTTTGGGGTCTCACTTACTTATGCCGCCGGTCAACTTTTAGGAATTACAGGTGGAATAGCCATTATCTGGGGTGCATGGCAAGCGCTTATACAAACTAACTTAAAAATGTTGGTAGCTTACTCCAGTATTTCTCAGATGGGGTATTTACTTATACCTTTTCCATTGTTAATTCTTCCTTCGGGAACAGCCTCCGTTTCTGCTGACTGGCTCTTGCCGACATGGACAGCGATTACCTTTCAAGTGATGGCTCATGCTTTTGCCAAATCTTCTCTTTTTTTATCGGCTGGAATTATCGTTTTTTCATTGGGACATGACCGGATTGAGTCTCTTCGAGACCTTGTGGAATGGAAGCCCATGACTGCAATGGCTATTGGTATAGCAGGAGTAAGTCTAATAGGTCTTCCACCAAGTGGTGGTTTTATGGCAAAATGGATGCTTCTAAAAGGTATTTTTCTTAGCGGTCAGTGGTGGTGGGCACCTGTGGTATTGCTGGGAAGCTTACTCACCGCCGGTTATGTATTCAAACTACTTCGTTTGGCGTTTGCCCCTGCCATAGAAAATATTGATTTCCGACCTGTTCCCAATATCCTCCAAATATGTGCACTCCTTTTGGCTGTTTCCTCGCTTTTGATCACAATTCCTGCCGAGAGTCTTATACAATTCTTGGAAGGTAGTGAGAGTTTTGGTGCCGGTATCGAATTGATGAATAGAGGAGAAGTGCATGGAACTGAATAGTTTGCTCTTATTGTTAATCCTTTTCAGTTCTCTGGTTCCCGGAATTATAATTCTATTTTTGGATGAAGGGCAGATAGCAATCAGAACTTCTCTGAATCTTTTTGGTGCGATTGCAAAAATCATTTTGGTTGGATGGATATTTTTTGGTTTTCTCCAAGGTGAGTCCTATGAATTCATTTTTGTACTAGCTCCGGATTTAATATTTAATTTGCGAATTGATAAATTGGGACTTCTATTCGCAGGCCTGTCATCAATACTATGGTTGGTTACAACACTTTATGCCATTGGTTACTTGGAAGGAGGAAATAATCGAAAACGATTTTTTGCTTTTTTTAGTCTATGTGTCACCTCCACTACAGGGATAGCAATAGCAGGAAATGTAATCACCTTCTTTATTTTCTATGAATTCCTAACACTTCTCACCTATCCTTTGGTAGTGCATCGTGGTAGCGAGAAAGCGGTGGAAGCAGGCAGAACATATCTTTGGTATACGATAGGAGGAGGAACGATTTTATTTTTGGGAGTTGTTAGTTTAACAGTTATGGCTGGATCCATTTCCTTTGGACAAACGAATATTATCGAAAGCCTAGTTTCTGAAAATAAGTTCACTTTTTCAATCATTTTTTATCTAATACTATCCGGGCTTGCTGTAAAAGCGGCGATTTTTCCTCTCCATGGATGGCTACCTGCATCCATGGTTGCACCGGCACCTGTCAGTGCTTTATTGCATGCTGTAGCTGTTGTAAAAGCAGGAGCTTTTGGAATCATGCGTTTGGTTTATGATGTATATGGACTGAGTGCAACTACAGAATTGAATTTACTAACACCCCTTTCCTATTTTGCAGGATTTACCATTATCTATGGTTCCGTTCGTGCTTTATTTCAAGACGACTTCAAAAAAAGACTCGCTTATTCTACCGTAAGCCAACTCTCCTATATAACCCTGGGGATTACCATGGGTGGAGTTCTGGGGAACACAGGAGCAATAGCTCACCTAATCCACCAGGGAATCATGAAAATCACAATGTTTTTTACTGCAGGAAATATTGCAGAAACCTATGGATACCACAAAATTAGTCAACTCAATGGAATAGGAAGACGGATGCCTCTTACCATGGCATCATTCACAGTAGCGGCTTTTGGAATGATTGGCTTACCACCTATTGCCGGTTTTGTTAGTAAGTGGCAACTTGGCCTCGGAGCAATAGAGGTTGGAAACTATTGGGGTTTGATGGTTCTTCTTATCAGTAGTGCTCTGAATGCCGCATACTTTCTTCCTATTATTTACAAGGCTTGGTTCCTCGATCCGGATCTACCCATAAATCCACCACTTCGAAAATCCTATTTTGAGACTCCACTTCTATTGCTGATACCGGTTGTGGTTACCGGTGTATTTTCCCTTTCAGCTGGGTTATTTGCATCATTACCATATAGTCCTCTCCGTATTGCCCGTGAAATAGCCGAAGGACTATTCCTGAATATACCATGATTTTTATATATACAATCATATTTCCTATTATAGCAACCTTTCTTGCCTCCTTTACCTATATTGGCAAAAGATTTTCCGGATTGATTTTTGTCATAGCCAGTCTTCCGTCTATTTGGTTGGGACTGGGAAGTATAGAAATATCCGCTTTCAGGATTGATTGGTTGATTCTAGGAACAGAATTTTCGATTGACACAACAAGACGAATTATCTTGTTACTCAGCGGTTTTCTCTGGGCGAGTTCCGGACTTTTCGCCGGATCTTATTTAAAAAACGATCCTAGAAAATCCCAGTTTAATTTCTACTTCGGGGCTTCCATGACGGGAAATTTTGGATTGCTCATAGCAGGAGATGTAATTACATTTTATACTTTTTTTGCCTTAATGACATTTGCTTCCTATGGATTGATTGTTCATACACGAGGATTACCGGCACTTAAAGCGGGCAAAATTTATCTCATTATGGCGATTATGGGAGAACTATTTATATTAACTTCCATTTTTCTTGCTGTGGATGCATCGGGGAGTATCCTCTTAAAAAATATTCCTCAAGCCTTGGCAGGATCTTCCAACGGATCATTTATCTTCTGGCTTGCCCTGATAGGATTTGGAGTAAAGGTTGGTGCAATACCTTTGTATTTTTGGCTTCCCTTGGCACATCCTGCGGCTCCCGTTCCGGCAAGTGCCGTTTTAAGTGGAGCAATGATAAAAGCTGGATTGGTTGGTTGGATACATTTTGCACCTATTGGGTTGGTTCATTGGCATTCTCTAAGTTTAACTTTGATCATTCTGGGTTTTTTAGCGGCGTTGGGAGCAGCAGTGATTGGTCTATTTCAGGTGGATCCGAAAACCAATCTTGCCTATTCCAGCATAAGTCAGATGGGAATCATGACAGCATTTCTGGGAATTGGTTTGTATGAAGGATTACCGGCAAATGTTCTACTGCCTGCAATTGCACTCTATGCATACAACCATGGCACAGCAAAAGCAATTTTATTTCTGGGAGTGGCGCTTCCATCCAAGATTAGCGGTCATTTACGTATTGTTATGTGGATAGGATTGGGCTATGGAGTTTTATCCATAGCAGGAGGACCATTTTCCGGTGGACTCTGGACCAAATATTTGTTCAAAACCTTTCTTGACCAATCCGGAGTCCCCGGTGTAGGTATTATCTCTACTCTGTTAATTCTTTCGACAATTACAACTTCCATCCTACTGATTCGTTTTTTACATCTATTGAGTAAAATATCGGCAACGGAAGTTGATGGTTTTCCTTTTATGATTCTACCTTGGTTATTCCTTCTGATTGCCGGAGGTCTATGGACCATATCTCCTTTACTTCTAACTGAGGATTTGCGTGATCACATCACTCAAGAAATAAATATTGCGTTTCTATTTTGGAATCCTTACTATATTTGGAATTCCATCTTGCCAATCTTTTTGGGTATAGGTATATATGTTGTGGTATTCATACTCTATAAGAGATTAGCCGGATCGAAAAATGAATCGAACAGAAATCCGATTGTTCCTCCCGGTGACTTGATTCATATCATAATTCTATTCTTCGATAAATTCAATACTATCTTTCAAAAAAGAATTGCAATACTGCAATCACACTTCCAAAATAAAATAACAATAGAAATATTTATGTACAGGTTGATTGATGATAAAAAGACAATTCAAGTGAGTGACGATATAGAGACCTATCTCAGGCGTTGGGATGTAGTTGGTATTGCCTTTTTTATTTTTTTCATTGCTTTATTTTTATTTCTGAGATAAATATGACAACCACGAAAACAAGCATTAAAAATCTCAATAAAATTATCTTAATCAAAAGTATACTTACGCGGTTTATCCTCTTTGGATTGGGTTGGATTGTTTTATTGGAAGGAGAAAAACCGGAAGATATTTGGTTTGTTGTGGGTTTATTAGCTGTTACAACAACAATAAGTATCTATAGCATGCCCCCCGGTCGATGGATACTTAGACCGAAAGGATTCCTTCGGTTCTCCACCTTTTTTTTCATAACTGCACTGAGAGGAGGATGGGATGTGGCAAGACGTGCCTACTCTAAAACTGTTCCAACCAACCCAGAATTCATTACCATACCTAACAACCCGGATCCTCTGAAAAATCTAATCCTATCCTGGGTGATCAGCTTACTCCCCGGGACAGCAAGTTGTGAAATTGGCACTAGCTCAATTATCATTCATGTCCTTGATAAGAACATTCCTGTTGAAGAGGAAATCCAACAATTGCAAACATTAATTGACAATATGTTTCGTATAGCGAAGAAATAAGAAAGTCTCATTTATTTGCTTTACCCCTTGTCATTGCGGATCTCTTCCCAGTGGGCATTGTACCCCATTCTTCCAGACCGGAAGGGATGGATGTTTTGATGTGATTGGAATTGTTAGAGGAAGGGGTGGTCACTTTGGCAAGAATGGATGAATGGGAAGATCATGTCAAGAAATGTAACAGACCTGCCCAATGAAGAGACTGGTGGGTATTATGCTACTTATCCCATACACAGCGAATGCTTGCGGCTGAGTCGCTTTGCAATTGGGGTTTGTAATTCTTAACTGTTTCAGCTAGGTAGGAAGATAAAGTTATACTTAGATGCAAGCCTTTCTTTTTGTCCGATGTCCAATATTTGGGCCATCGGCTATCTTTTGATATTGATTCATCCTTTTTAAATGCTAGCCAAAATTCTTTCACAGTAGGCAATCTTCCATTCATTTTTTTGCAATAATCTTCTGCCGTTTCTCCATCTGTGACACATAATGTTTCTCCATGAATTTCTGAATAACCGGGTTGGATCGGACAATCTTCCCAAGCGGAAGCCTTTCCTATCTGCCAGTAGAGCTTACCAATTTTTTTCTTATTATGGTTAGTGGAACTTGTAGTACGGGATGTTTCATTTTTGTAAGAATCTATCATAGAAATTACCTCTGGAAAATAGGTATCCAAATATCCATTGATGTCCTGAACATTCCCAATAATTCGATTGTGTTCATCTTTGAATCCATGAGTTCTCTCATCCTGGGCATCCATAATTTCAATCTCCTTATATATCAATGACATACCCAGATTAAATAGTATAGGTTTCGTTCTATCTTGTATTTTTTCATCTAGCATCGAATCACGAACTTTTATATGAGCATTTTTTATCTCCTGAATGGATTCATCAAAGTTTTTGGTCTTTACTTCTTGCCCTAGGATATTTAATACCAAGAGGAAAAAAATCAGAAACGGAATTGTTTTTTTCATAATTTGCCTTCTAATGTGTTATTTCTTCCCGTTGAACATTATCCGGAAAGATCTAAATATAAGTCTTCCAATCTAAGGAAATTCCTTCAAATTTAGGTATATTTTTTTGAAATTCTAAATCTTTTTTCGTTAAATTCTGCATTGTATCAAGCCCAAAAACCCCCGGTTGCCCGGGGCAATGATATGCAGGTCATTCATTCAAAATGAAAATGTCATCCGGATGATATTTTGAAGGTGCCCAAAATAAGCGAATCCCTTGTTCTTGAGGAATCTTGAATACGAGATTAACTGTAAAAGTGTTTAGTGGAGCAAGTTTTTTCAAAAGAATTATCCATCCTTCCAATAGGATGGTTTCATTGCGATCATATACATACTCTTTCTCGCCCAATACAAGATATACCTTACCAGGATTACCTAAAGTAATCGTGGACTGGGAAATATTTTTATAAACAACTTTCATAATCAAAAATTGCACTCCATCTTCTCTAGGTATATCCGTGAATTGATTTCCTGTTCTTACATTGGGCTTTAAATCCCAACTCACAAGACAAACTTCCATATCATCCAATATAACAGTGGCACCCGGGTTATAAAATCTTGTCTTAGAACTTGACTCTTCCGAAACTTGCTCGGAATCATTCGAATATCTCCCGGAAGAAGAGGATGAAGAATCTGCTGAATCTTTAAGAATTGCTAAGCCAATGAAAAATACAGCAATCGAAACAAGCCATTTATTTAAATACCAAGGAGTTTCGAGTGACTCTTCTTCAGAATCCTCTACTCCTGTCTCTACTGCACTAGACTTCTTCAATACAAGCCCAAGAAGAAGTCCTCCGACAAAGGGAAAGAACCACAGCCCAATTTTTCCTTAGAATCGGATTGGAAAATTCAGAAGAGATCTGAATATAACTCTCTTGAAATTGAAAATTTGCCTCAAAGATTTTGAATTTTTTTGCATTCTTGTTGAATTTGTCCCAGTCTCCCTTCAAAAAAATGAGAATTAAAGTAAACTGAATCACCAGAAGGTCTCTCCAATTTTTTGAGCTTTTTCAGTATCTATGACGTGACTAAATCCTAAAAATTGGGATACTCCTGATTCAAGTAAAGATGCAACAATTCCGGTAGATTCCAAAGACTGTAATCCTGAATAACAACTATTAAAAAATGCTACTTTTAGATTCGATAAATCAAGACCTCCCAAGTCCGACCATAGAAGTTTTGAATTATCTTTAAAAGGAATATGATCTTGTTCAGAATGTCCGGCAAAGTGAATATACTCAACTTGGTTCAACTTTTGAATCAATGAGTTGGATGGGAAGGAAGAAGAGATAAACGTAGAATAATTAATATCTTTCTTATCAAAAAAAGCTTCCAGATCCTCCCTCTCTTGGATCAAGGAGCATTGAATGGATTTCTGATTGCCATCCGAAAACCATAAGAGAAATCCCTCACCTAGTTTCCCTTTCTTCGGAAGGTTCCGGGATCGAATTCTTCTTCGAACAATAAATCTTAAAGCAATTGGGGAAAACTCTTCTTTACAAACACTAAGTATCTCTAATGGAATCCCGCTCCAATCCAAATCTGTTGTAAAATTAAAGGAATCTATACTTGATGAATCATTTGATAAGATTTCTTCTTGATTCCATAAATTTCCAAACAACAGAGATTCCAGGGTAGAACTTTTTTCTATCAATTCCTTTTGGATCTGGATAAAAACTTTTTCTTGAGATATCTTAGAACGAACCGCAATTGAATGAGAATTTTTAAAAACGAATGCATGCCAGCTTTCTAAAAAATTAGTAAGGATCTTCCGACTTACAACTCTGTAGCTTTCGATAGCTGAGCTTGATTGCCAAGATACCTCAACATCCTCATTCGTACGATTCCTAATTACTACGGAGTAAAACAATAATTTCTACTTCATTTCAATTTTATAGACCGGTCTATATAAATACTTCAAACTTATAACACCTTAGAATCACCCTCACCTTCCTCCCACTCAACCCCGTCATATACCTCATCTACCGCCAAACTCACATCTAGCGAAGGAATCGCAAGCATTCCCTCCCCATTCGGTTCAAATAATGTCCAATGACCATCTTGTCCCTTTTGGAATATTTCGATGTTTTTATAATTCGTGGATACCAACACATAGGTTTGTAAGGAGGAAATAGTCCGGTAGGCTTGGAACTTCTTTCCACGGTCATAGCTCTCTGTGGAATCGGACAAAACTTCCACAATCACAGTAGGATTCAAAAGGGTGGTTTCCTTCTTGTCTCGGAAGACTCTCTTGTCGCATACGATTGCGAGATCCGGATAAGTGTAGTGGTTGTATTCATCCACTTCCACTCGCATGTCCAGAGTGTAAACTTCGCATGGTTTTCCCTTAAACTTGCCTCTAAGAATTACCATTAAATTATTCGTGATCAAATTGTGCCTGCGTGTTGCACCAGCCATTGCGAAGAGATTACCCCGATAGAATTCATGTCTCACATCGGAGCTTTCTTCCAGAGTGAAATACTCATCGGCAGTCAAAAGTTTTCGAGCAAGGTTCTCCATATAGTCAAGAATCCCCTATATTCAGGATTGTGTAAAGACGAAAATAGTGTCGAATAATCTATCAATGCTTCACAAAGATCAACTTCTCCGTGTCAAATCCCAACTCTGCGGATCTCTTCTTAAATCTCTCCACAACTTCCGGCTTCACAGTAGGGGTTCTCGCAAGTAACCAGAGATAGCCTGTATCCGGTCCCGAAACGAAAGCGTAACCGTAATCCTTTTTGTCCAATTCGAAGACCACATAAGAACCGTAAAATGGACCAAAGAACGAAACTTTCAGATACCCTTCCGATGGGGAATCCACAAAATATGCCTTGCCCTGTGCTTCCTTCCATTTCTCTTCCGTCTCGGAAAATCCACGATTCACAACTGATATTCCACCATCTTCTCGCAGGCTATATTCAGCTGACACCTTACTTAGGCCTCTCTCAAAGCTATGATCCAGCCTTGCGATCTCATACCACTTACCCAGATACCGATCCACTTCGAATTGCTTCACCGGTACAACGTTCTTGGGCATACCCAAGCAACCGAGAAAAAGCAAGCCGATAACAATGGCAAAATAAGTTCTATTCGTAATCATAAATTTTTCCTTATACAAGAATTTCATCCAAGAATCTCTTCCCGCTATTACTACAAAACCACTCACCATGACCTTGTATATAAACATCGAGACACCACTGTGCCTTAAATGGAGAATTTTCCACATTGAGGTAATAGTCACAGAGACTTAAGGCAAATTCCAATCGATGTAAAACCAAGGCTTTCGAAAATAATTCCCAACCAACAGGTGAATATCCCAATTCAATGCTACGATTTTTATACGAATTCAAAATGGATTGAGAATGAGCAATGCTATGAGAATCTTCCTTGCCGGACAAAAGATCCAACCAATAGATACAATTTCGATCCACTGCCACAGCAAGATCATAGAGGTAGTTATTGCAATTGGTAAGATGAAAATCGATCATAGAAACAGGCTTTCCCTCTTCCCAGAAAAAATTCGAAGCCTGGGGATCCGAATGGGTTACCATCCGGGGAATTGAGTTCTGTTGCTTGGAGTCGAGGATAAATGAATTATAGACAGAAACAGTTGTTTCAATAAATTTATCCGAACCGGAAAGGGTTTGAAAACCATGAATGTTACTCACCAAGTCTTGCAAAAAAGCTGAAAGATCATGAGTATAGAACACTTCGAAATTAGCTTTCTGATAAGTTGGTTGCCTGGAATCCATGAATCCACTTCCTCGTATGGCATGATGGAGATTCGCTAAACCTATTCCAATACCTTTTGCATGGTCAATCTCAAGCAAAGGCGACCAGGTATGGGATGACTTATAAAGATCCTCCCCTTTTGCCATCGTCTGAACTTCATACAACCATATTTTTCCGGAATCTGTTAGTTGATGAACTGTCTCGCCATTTTTATTCTTGCAAATAGCAGGGATGTTTAAATCAAAATCCTTTGGATCAGTAGATCTTTGATTCAGAGAATCCACAAGTCTATGCTCATACTCCCAATCTACCTTGGATCGAATATCGGGAGAATTACGCTTAACAAAATAATTTCCTTGATCTGTCTCAATTAAACAGCCGGCACTGAGTGGTCGGGAACTCTGAAAAGTTATCTTTTTAAATCCACCAAGAGCCGGATAAGCGGACATTAGAGAATTCAACTCTTCTGATTTTATCTCCGGCCAGAATCTGTCCACAACTTTTAAATCTTCATCTTTGTCTCGATTCGCCATATTAGTTATAAAAAGTATTTCCTCAATTCTAGATTTTTATTTAATAGCTTGTTCTTCAATAAGAAATCTTTGTATTCTTCCAATGCCATCCAATTCCACAGACCCCATGTATCCTCATTGGGGAAATAATCCATCAGAATTTCCAATGACCTGTGGACAATATTCTTTGGAAAGTAAGGAATGAACTCATGAATTAGATCGGCAGATTCCGTTAGATTGGACCGAGCATTAAGATAGCCCTTTTTAATTCCATTCATCCAAGGATATATTTCCGTTTTATTTTTATTAAAAAATTCGCGGGTGGTCACCAAGATTTGACCAGGATAAGATACTATGCCTAAATCGGAAAAGCTGTGGCTGGAAATAATTTTACTTCCCGAGAACAAACCTTCCCAGGCGTAAAGAGCCCCGAAACAAAAATCCAATCTTCTTCCCAGATCTTCGGGCATAGGTTCCTCCGGATAGATTTCTACAAGCTTCATTGGATTCTCCGAAAAATGCTTGTTATTCAAATCTTCCAAAATTGCTTTCAATCTCGGACTCTTTCTATATCCCACACGAGCAGATTGTAAATCACGAAATATATTTTCTTTCTTTTCACCTTCATAATACAAAGATTCCAGAGGCTTTACCACCAAAGGAAATAGTGCCACTAAATCACTACCATTGCATACCCGATCCAAGAATCGATTGGGATAGCTTATAGCAATATCAGCCTCCCCTTGCAAGAGATGATCCAAAGAATCTCCGTAAAACGGGTCGTAGATTTTAATCTTTAATCCCTCAATATATCCTTGCTTTCTTGCATTGTAAAAACCAATACTATTGGGCCAAGGATGATAGAAATCCAATACCAATCTTGTATTTTTCATTGAAATTCTTCTCCTTTTTTCACTCCCTGCTCCCATTCTACCTCAATCAATGGTATCGTTGTATGGCTAACTGCTACCTATCAGTACATAATTTTAATCTATATAAAATCCACAAGCCTATTACCCACCCCACGAGGCATAAAGAAAAAATTCGATATGAACAACACCAAAAATAATATTGATGGATCAAGCCAGAGGGTGTTTAATGTAATAAAGATTATCAATCACACAAAGGATGAAGACTCAATATGCAAAGTAAATTTTTTTCGAAAACTATAAGTATATTAGGAACCGGATGGTTGGGTCTTCCACTAGTGGAACATTTTGTGGAAAAAGGCTTCTCCGTTAAAGGCTCTACAACTTCCTCGAATCGATTGCAGGAATTATCATCCGTTCCATGCGAGGCATTTGTCATTCAAATTGACAATTTACAACCTAATATAAGTGATTTTCTAAATACAGATATCCTTATCGTCAATATCCCATCCAAGAACATAGATGCTTTCGCAAATCTGATTCAAGAAATTGCCAAATCCAAAGTGGAAAAAATAATCTTTGTCAGTTCTACCTCAGTTTATGAGGACAACAATAGAGTTGTGCGGGAGTCAGATGGGGGAGAATCAACGGCGAGCCCCTTATACACTATTGAGAATTTATTTTGGAACTGTGAGAATAAAAAGACAACCATTGTTCGGTTTGGTGGTCTAATTGGTTACAGTCGAAATCCCGGAAAGTTTTTTTCCTCAGGACGTACTGTTCCGAATCCGGATGCAGGAGTAAATCTGATCCACCGCGATGATTGCATAGGAATACTAAGCCGTATCATCGAACAGGAAGCTTGGGGCGAAGTTTTTAACTGTTGTGCTGATACCCATCCTACCAAAAGAGAATTCTATTCTCAAGCAGCAAGAAATATTGGTGCACCCGCTCCCCATTTCGGAGACTCAGGAAGCACAGCAAGCCTGTCCTATAAAATCATTAGCAATGAAAAGGTGAAACAATATTTAAATTACGAATTTATTCACCCGGATTTGATGAGAATAATTTTCTAGTCTTTGTCATTTACCCACCCCACCTTTCCACACCCCGATGGAGAGCTATCGTCTCGACGGATTCACGAAATGCTTCCCATAGAATGGTTTTCCACCCTGCGTCTCTCTCCAGATTCTGACCCGTGAAATTCTTTAATTCATAATAGAATCGATTGCTGAAATCGGATTGGGAGAGTATATCCCAATAATGAAAAATATTCGATTCAGAATGCTTCAGGACAACCTCCCCGGGAAGTTGATCGGATTTCTTATGATTCACTATTGGATCACTGGGAAGTAGATTCCAAAGTTGATTGTTACGAGATAGCGAAAAAGGTATCAGATGATCGATCGCATAATTTTCTTGGATATATTGTCCGGACCAGATGCAAGTCTTTGCAGGTATGGGTTCGAATATTTTTCTGGACAAATTCTGTGTCCTATCCGGGGAGATATCCAGAAGTAGAATCTCTAGAATTGCCGATACACGAAAAGTATTTCCTTTATCATAGCGAACTGTTTCTTCTGCCCACTTCAATAGAACCGCATCCCGTATCCAATGACCGAAAATTAAAAATTCCTTCCACATTTCCATTGGAATTGAGATGGAAGCTATAGGGAAATTCGATGAAGGATGTCTATACCGGAGAATTTTCTCATCCTCCTTACCTTTCTCCTTCATCACTATAGAACTACCCGAATGAGTTACAGGACCATTGACAATAGCTTTCTCTAATATTTTCAATAGGCTCTTGATGGATTGGCCCAGATCAACATCAATGATTCGATTTGTTTTTGTTAAAGCTATTTTTGATAGAAAGATTTCATATATCTCTATAGGATCTCTACTTCCCGGTTTTCTATTAGGGGAAATCCTTGCAATCATATCCTCCATCGCAGAACGGAATGCTAGGTGGTTTTTAGATTCCGTCTCTCCTTCTCTCTGTGGTATAAAATGATTTGCAAGTAGAGGGATATAATAGCTAACCCATTTCTCTGCAACCAAATGCAGAGGAATGAGGACTCGTCCATTATCAAATCCCACACTGTGATTCGCCTGTACTGCTATATCACAAAAAGACCGGAATAGAGCAAGTTTGTAAGTAGTATTTTTCGAATCCCGGTTCAAGATAGATTCCACTTTATCTAAAGAGGATATATCTTCGAGTCTTTTCTGAACCAAAATCTCTACCCACTCGATGCCTTCCCGATCAAGACTATCACCGGACTCTCGTCTATGCAGAGTGACAAATCCCATTCGCTCCAAGAGAAGTTGAATTCTCTCCGGTTCATGCAGATAATGCAATCGACCCTCCGCATCCCGGTAAGTGGAATCCAGATCATTACGACTCTTCGGAATAGATATAGAAAGAAATCCTCCCAGAGCAATCTGCTTACGAATGCTAAATAAAGATTGGAAGAGACTCTCCGGAGGAATGTGTTGGAGAACAGCTTGGCAGATTATATGAGTGAATCTTCCACCGAATAACAAGAGATCACCAAAAGGCAAGCTATCTAAGCTGATACAATCCGCTAAGTCTGGATGATCTTGGAGAATTCGATCTCGAAGTCCGGATGAGTTCTCGGTACCGAAAGCTTCCCAACCTATTTCCCTATAGCGAAGTATATTCTCCCCACTCCCACAACCAATGTCCAATATTTTACGAACAGAATGTATATCGGAAGAGAACAGAGCGTTCCAATCATGACGAACTGATTTGTATCTTTCGTAGAATCGGATCGCATTTTGATTGTAAGCATCGATCGTACGTGAATCCATTGGATGAGTCCTAATTCAAACCATAAAAAATCAATTCACCGAATTTGAACCTTTTCAGGTAGAATGGAAGTTATACCGCCCAAGCGACTTTCCGGGTCTCCTTTGTATCGAGGAATAATATGAAGAACAAATTCTGATTCTGCTCCGAATGACTCTCCTAAATCAAAACCAACATTATACCCATCAGGATTGAATTCTCGATTCAAATAAACTATCGCTTCTTCCAGAATGGACCAAAGCGAGTGCTTTTCATCGGGCTCCAGATTTTCAAAACGACATTTTTTTCTTTTGGGATCAATACGCATCTGACCCCGAATTCTTGGTTGCTTATGAAAGCTAATTTTCCAAGAGTTATTTTCCAAAATTATTTTACCTTGAGAAAGAGAAGCTGAGCTCGAAGCTCCCGACTTAGCCTTTATCAAGTAAGAAGATTTATTTTGACTCGGGTTGAGTTCATTCGCATGACTTAGAAGAAATTTATCCGAGAAAAAATCCTGCAAACCTATACCAAATGCATTGCAGAGATTTAAAATTGTATCAACGCGAGGATTACTGGGATTGCTTCCCTCCATAAGTTGTATATGCTTGGAATCTATTCCCGATAATTCAGAGAGTTTCTCCTGGGTCAGATTCCTCTGCTTTCGAAGATTTCTGATCCTGGCTCCTACTTTTTTTGCAAATTCAATATCTTTTTTCACCGTATAAAAACGGTATCCCAATATGCAACATCCGAGAACCTGATGTATAAGGCAAAGACACCGTATTTTTATGGTGTTCAAGCATTTTGTTTCCCGAATGAATGAACCATTGATCTATTGGATTGCATGAAGAATGGTAAATTGTGGATCAAATTTTTCCTTAGCCCATAAGCGAAATTCATTTACTTGAAGTTTAGCCGGGAGATTTGACTCACCTAACATTTTTAATCCTGTTATACGCTCTAAAGTTTCGGCAGAGTCTTTCCAGATGGGTTTATCGAACTCGCCCACACTCCAACCAACAAATCCTGCAATCGGAATTCTTCTGGCTTTTAAGCTTTCCCATGTCAAAAGACTATGATTGATTGTCCCCAAATGCATGGATACAACTAGGAGAACAGGGAGTCCGACATCTTGAATGAAATCAATATTTTGCTTTTCTTGGGTAATGGGAACAAGGACTCCACCGGCTTGCTCTATCAATAAGCTGAAATTATTGGATTTCAGATATTTTAAATGATCTTGAGTTACATTAAGCAGGTGTCTATAGTCAATGGATTTACCTTCCAATCTGCCGGAGAAATCCGGAGCGGCAGGATAGGCGAATTCATAAAGATTCGGAATCAGTTGATTCGGCAGTTGTGATATTTCCAGAACTTTATCATAGTCGAAGTCTTCCTTGGGTCCTGTCTGAATTGGTTTCCAGTAATGAAGAAAATGACTTCCACCATACTTAGCCATTATAGCAGAGGAAACCATAGTCTTTCCAATATTAGTTCCGGTTGCTACGATAATTATTGACACTAGAGTTTAAAAAGTTTAGACTGGGTATTAAGTTATGCAATTACCCTTCTGGAATACCATATTCACCAAAAAACAAGACCCTGTCAAGGAAATATTTTCCTTCTTACAGACCACCGCCCTATTTCAAAATATGTCCAAAAAGCATATATGGGAAGTATCTCGATTGGTTCATCGAAGAAATTACTCTGAAGGTGAACCAATTTTCAGACAATCTCAAATAGGTGCCGGAGTTTTCCTGATCATGAGTGGATCAGTAGAAATTCATTCTTACCAAGATGGAATTCGGATGGATTTGGCAAATCTCGAAAAGGGTTCTTTTTTTGGAGAACTATCCTTATTTTCAGATGAGCCACGGTCTGCAACAGCGACGGCTAAAACAGATTCTGTATTATTGGGCTTTTTTCAGCCGGAGTTGGAGACTTTGATACAAACAAAACCAAGAATTGGGAATTCTATATTGATGAACTTTGCCAAAGTAATCACCAAGCGCTTGATAGATACCAATCAACTTCTTGAGACGGCATATCTCCGTGGCAAGAAAAAGCGAGTAGAAACTTGATGACTCCTATTAGAAAACTAGACAATCAAGAATACGCTTTAAAATTTATATTTTACTCTTTGCTGCTTTCAGTTGCAATTGTTGTAACGCTCGGAATTAATTTTTTAATGGTTCCATTTCTTCTGTCTATAATAGCTTATTATAGTTTTCATTCAATGATTGATTCTCTAGAGGCAACCGGTGTCCCAAGAAGTGTTGGCATTATAATTTTGTTTAGCATTTTGGGATTTGCATTTTACTGGATTTTTAATATATACATTCCTCCTGCCATAGATAGAGTGTCTCCATTTCTAACATACTGGTCCAAGGAATTTCAAAACCCTGATGGAAATCGTTTTTCAGAACAAATTGATGACCTTATCTCTTTTGATTCACCGCTATTTGAAAAAGCTTTCCCACCAGGTGTGATTGGGCAAAAGATTATCGATTATGCAATTCTTTCTGTAAATTTGTTCGCTAAATCACTCCCGGATTTCATTACTATCCTTATTATTACCCCAATAATAACATTTTTCTTTTTATTGGATGGACAACGATTCTCGAAGTATTTCATCTCTCTTGTTCCCAATAGACATTTCGAAATGGCACTTATGATTACTCATAGAATCAATCGTCAGCTTACAAATTATTTAAAAGGAGTCGTCATTCAATCGACTATAATGGCAACAATTTCATCTCTGGGATTTTATTTTCTAGATATGAATTTTTTTCTGTTGTTTGGAGTATTCTTGGGCATCGCTAATCTAATACCATATTTGGGTCCTGCAATCGGTTTGATTCCTCCGGCAATCTATGCCTTAGTCACCGAAGGGAATATGGAAGCTGTGTTTCCAATATTAGGAATTGTGGTGTTCTGTCAGTTAGTTGATAATATCTTGGTGCAACCGATCGTAATTGCAAAATCCGCATCCCTCCATCCTATCTTGGTACTGATAGGGATCACTGTTGGAGGAAATCTTATGGGACTATGGGGAATGCTGGTGGCGATTCCAATACTTTCTGTTCTAAAGGTAACTATTGGAATCCTGCACAGAAGCTTAAAAGAACATGGAGTAATCTGATAATTTCTAATCTACCGGAAACTCTTTGTAGTTATAAGAAAACTTCTTGCGAAATTCTTCTATAGGCAAGCCGGATTTCTTCCATTCTTCTTCGAAAACTTCCCTCTTGGGTTTATATCCGGGTTTCAATGGGATTTCAATTTTCGCAACAGTTTCATTGAATTCGTGATTGGAATACAAACTAAACGCATGTTTGTTGGCTCCGGATTCGTCCAACATGATTCCAACCATAGTCAATCCGAGACCTGCGCCCTCAGATTCATCACCAAACTCCATAAAATATTCAATTAGGCTTGAAAAGGTCTTAGCCTTTTCAAACTTAGATCGAATTCTGATTTCTTCTTGCTCCAAAAGAGGAAAATTGTTCTTCACTTTGATATTTAATACATTCTGATTGAAATACATTGTGCATGTAACGGGCATATTAAATTCTTTGAATTTTGCCTTATAAGACCTTATCTTTTCTTCTTGTAAGTTTTCCTTAAATAGGAGTATTCCTTTTTCATAATCTTCCGGATTGGTGATATCTAAGCCGGAATCATGAAACACTGCTCGTTTTAGATTGGCCTTAGTTCCATTAATAACCAATTCTTTGGCGGCTGAGTATGCCATGTCTATTAAATCCATTCGGTCATATTTAGAAAGGATTTCAGATAGGATCATATGGATTAATTTTTCACCTGAATCAGTGAGGTAGTATGTCTGTACGGATAGAATTTTTTCATTTCCTATCCAATCTTTGATTTTCTGACCATAGCGCTCTTTTGGATTTGGCATATGATCATGTTTCAATATGTCTATTATTTTTCAATATTTAAATCGATTTGACACAATTCACATCTAAGAACTGACTTTCAAACATCAAGAGTCAATCTGCTATATCTTTAAGCAACACACCCAATGAATTTTCAAAATACTTTGTTTGTTGATTGAAGGCAAGAATCTGCTCCGTGATAGCATGTGCAATGCCGGATCGAAATTCTTTATAATCCTGATCTCCGGCAAAAAGCAATTCTCTTCCCGACTTCTCCAACCATTCCCGAGGAATCACTTCCTTAACTTCTCTCCATCTTTCTTTTAAGTTGCTTAATAAAACTTGATCCTTCAATAATTTTTGAAGCAGTTCCCTGCCTGATTCCTGAGAGCGATCCCAGTCTTTTTGAGGGGGAAAATGAAAATCATCCCAACATATCTCCAAAACAATACGGATAGTATTTTTTAATATATCTTGAAGCCTTTCATCTCCGGAATTTTCTGCTAGCTTTTGTGCGATAGAGTTTTGAATCCCAGGAACAAACCCTTCTATGATTTTATACATTTGCTCTTCCCATCCGGTACTTTTAAAAACCGACGAGAAGGGGTTCAATTTCTTATTAACTTCCAAAATGATATCTTGCAATTGAGCAGCTATCATTTTGGAAATTTCTTTCTGTCCAATAATCTTTTGGAAAATTTCCAACTTTGGATGAGGACCCGGTTGCAAAAGCGCCTGAATCAACTGTTCTTGGGTATCTTCGGAAAGAAAATCGGATAGCTTCAAATGTTTCCAACCGTTTGGAATATTGAGATTTCCATCGGGAAAACTGACATAACCCAATGCCTTACTCCACTCAGTCAGATCAGGAGAACCTGTATTGGAAAAATTCAATAAACTTAAGTCGAATAATATATCCAGTTCTTTCTCAACAGTACGCTGCACTCTCTTGGGAGAACTTAGATATTTGGTAATTTTTTCTTGCCAATTGGGCTTGGATTTTCTGAACAACTTAGAAAAAAATGACATATTGGTTTCCTAATTTAGCGAACAATGGAAGTGATGAATTCAATACTCACATCCCGTCCTATTTTTTTATTGATTTTTGTTTTAATATCTTCCAGATCTTGGTCAGTAATCGGAGTATATGTTACCAAGCGAACGCTTAATCTTGTATCCTTTCCCGATGAAACCTTAACATCTTTGATGACAATGTGACGAACTTCCATTCCCTCTACTTCTTGCCTGATAAGAGCACGAGTTCTCATATCCAAAAAAGACATAGTAAGCGGAATACTTACGGCAACTACTAAAAGAAATGTAAGCAAGAGTCCACGAGTTGACTTTTTAAAAGGTGCGAAGCCCAATATCAAGAATGTCACACTACCTGCCATAACTATACCCGCCAAGTTCGTGATGTATAGAAGAAATGCACCCAAGAAAACCTTGTAGTCCAACCAACCAATACCGATACCGGCAACGGCAAGAGGAGGAACCAAGGCAACAGCAATGGCAACTCCCGCAAGACTCTTAGCGATCCCCTCTTTTGCATGGGCATAAGCTCCGGCTATTCCCGAAACAATCGCTATTCCCATATCCAAAATAGTAGGAGCAGTCCTTGCTCCAATTTCATCGGTGATACTTCTAAGCGGAATCAATAGAGTAATCAATGCAGCAAACACTAGAGATAAAATTGTTCCATTTAAAATCGTAAAGAAACTATCTCTTAGCATCTTGGATTCTTGTCTAAGGACAGCCATCGATAGAGAAATAATAGGAGCCATTAAAGGAGCCAAAATCATGGCTCCAATTATTACAGGTGATGAATTGGAAAATAGTCCAAAAATCGCAAGAACTGTAGAAAGAACTAACATAGTCAGATAAGACTGGGTTGCTATAGCATTTTCCCGGAGAACTATGAATAAATCCTTAAAATCCTCAGTAGAAGCCCGATTGATGAGAGGAAGAGTTTGAGTAATTAACTCTTGTCTTGTCTCACCTTGGGGCAAATTCGTGGTTCTATAGGTTGATTTTCCTTTGGTGACCTCTTCAGGATTGGAGACCTCCCTACCCGGTATGAGACGAATAGCACCGGGTTTCACTTTGATTTCTATCTCTTTTGCCGAATGAGGAACTCCATCCACCATATAATCCACTCCCTGGGAATTGGAAATAGTGAGACATGGATTCTTGATATGAGAAATAAATTCAGGTAGATGAGAGGATCTAATTTTTTCAGGAAATAAATTCTTTAACAAAAAAATCAACAACTCCAACACAGATCGAGGAGATATTATAATAAGATGCATCATCCCATCATTCAAGTTGGTTTGTGGAACCAACTTTTTGGTAATAAAAGAACTTTCAGCATGTTCAACTGCAACCAAACCAAGAGCACAGGTATCAAATGTTTTATCGTCACTGGAGTGAATGGAAAAACCGGAATGTCGCAGCGAAAATAGAAGTCGAAACTTGCCTATAAGTTCTTTGAATTTATTCCAAAATCTATTCTTACCAATTGAGTTTTTTATGGTAAACACATCACCAATGCTTACCGAATGGAGAACGGGTCTTTCATTGCAGAAAAGGATATCTGTTTTAGTTATACTGGAAAGTGAATGCAAATCTTCAAGAGCATAATCCAAATTTTTGGATGTTCCAAAATTTTGAAATATATCCTTGGATCGAGGATGAGGAAGAAATCCTATTGCAACAGATGCATCCGAAAGATCCGACAAAATCTCTACAATTTGGTAATCTTCCAAGAAGAGAACTACTACATCATTTTTTCGAAATCTAGGTTTGCTTTGATAAGGATAAGCAATAGACTTAGTATTGCTTTCCAAGAATGGCAAAACCTTTTGCATTACCATCTCTTTTTGTCCGGAATCATAAACAAGATAATTCATAATGATAATAGCTTCTTAAGATACTGACCGGTAAAAGATTTCTTAACTTTACTCACTTCTTCCGGACTTCCCAAGGCGATCACCTCGCCACCACCATCGCCACCTTCCGGACCAATATCAATAAGATAATCTGCAGATTTGATTACATCCAAGTTATGTTCAATAATGATCATCGAGTTTCCTTTGTCAACCAAAGTGTGCAAAACGTTCATTAACTTTTGAATATCTTCAAAATGAAGACCGGTTGTGGGCTCATCCAAGATATAAAGCGTCTTACCGGTGGGTCTTTTCGAGAGTTCTGTAGACAGTTTAATCCTCTGAGCTTCACCCCCGCTAAAAGTAGTAGCAGGTTGTCCCAATTTAATGTAACCCAATCCTACATCCATTAGAGTTTCCAATTTCTTTTTAGCCTGAGGGATGTTTTCAAAAAATACAACAGCATCTTCCACTGTCATATCCAAAATCTCACTGATATTTTTACCCTTGAATTTAACTTCCAAAGTTTCTCTATTGTATCTTTTGCCCTTGCATACATCACAGGTCACATATACATCCGGAAGGAAATGCATCTCGATTTTCAAAATACCGTCTCCTTGGCATTTTTCACATCTTCCACCGGACACATTGAAACTAAATCTTCCCGGTCCATATCCCCGAAGCTTCGCTTCTTCCAAATTAGAAAACAATTCTCGAATGGGAGTAAATAAACCTGTGTAAGTTGCCGGATTGGATCTGGGAGTTCTTCCTATGGGAGATTGGTCAATATTGATTACCTTGTCAAGGTGTTCCATTCCTTGGATTTTTTTATGTGCTCCGGGTATGGTTTTGGTTCTCATAATATCATGAGCGAGTTTTTTGTATAGAATTTCGTTGACCAAAGTTGATTTACCGGAACCGGACACACCTGTCACAACTATCATCATACCCAGTGGAAAACTAACATCGATATTCTTTAGATTATTTTGAGTCGCACCTATTACTTTTAGAAACTTTTCATTACCCTGTCTTCTGGTTTCCGGTCTTGTGATTTGTTTCTTTCCGGATAAAAATTTACCGGTATTGGATGCAGGATTCTTTTTTATCTCATCCGGTGTTCCCATAGCAACAATGGTTCCACCATGCACTCCGGCGCCGGGTCCCATATCTATGATATAATCAGCCTCTTCCATGGTTTCTGAATCATGCTCAACGACCAAAACAGTATTGCCTAAGTTTTTTAAATCTTTCAGAGTATTGATTAACTTTGTATTGTCCCTTTGATGGAGTCCGATGGACGGCTCATCCAAAACATACAAAACTCCCATCAGCCTGGAACCTATCTGAGAAGCGAGACGAATTCTCTGCATTTCCCCACCGGACAAGGTGCCCGCACTTCGAGAGAGATTCAGATAACCAACTCCCACATCCTTTAGAAAACTAAGTCTTTGGTGGATTTCTTTTAATATAGGTTCGGCTATCACCTGATTGGCTCCGGTAAACTTCAAGTCTTCAGTAAAGTTCAGTCCCTTTTCAATTGACATTTCAGTATAACCATCAATACCTGTTCCATTCACTTTTACCGCAAGGGCTTCCGGGCTTAGTCTGCGGCCTTTACAATCAGGGCAGACATGATTTGTCATAAAACCTTCAAACCACTGTCTCATAGAATCGGACTTGGTTTCCTTAAAACGCCTTGTTAGATTTGGAATAACCCCTTCGAAATTACGACTGAATTCAAAATGTGAGTTTTCCTTACGAAAATCATAATCAATCTGGATTGTTTCATCTCCATAGAGAATGGTTTCTTGAATTTTTCGACTTAGCTTATTCCACGGAGTGGTAGGATTGAATTTAAGTTTCTTGGATAGTGCTTCCATAGTTGCCATAAACCAATAGCTATTCGACTTGGAACCACCCCAAGCCTCAATGGCTCCTTCCACTAAACTTAAATTTTCATCCGCTACCAATAGGTTCTCATCAAATTCCAAAAGGGAACCTAACCCATCACAGGTTTTACATGCACCATGGGGGGAATTGAAGGAAAATAATCGAGGAGATAATTCGGGCAAGGTGACATCTTCACATTTAGGACAAGATAATTTCTGGGAGAAGGTATGATCTTTGGCATCGTCATGGATGATGACAACCCCCTCTGATTGCTTGAGCGCGGTTTCCACAGAATCGGAGAGACGAGATTCGATTCCCTCTTTTACAACTATACGATCCACAACAAGATCTATATCCGATTTATAAGTTTTCTTTAAAACTATATCCTCATCCAAGGATAGAATTTCTCCGTTGATACGAGCCCGAAGGAATCCGTCCTTTCTTGCCTTGTCCAATAGATCTTTATGCTCTCCTTTTTTTTGGCGAATGAGGGGTGCCATAATTTGGAGTTTGCTGCCTTGTGGAAATAGTTTGATACGATCCAAAATTTGATCCACACTGAGAGTGCTTATCTCCAATCCACATTTTGGACAATGAGGTGTACCAACTCGAGCATAGAGAAGCCTTAGATAGTCATAAATTTCAGTAACAGTTCCCACCGTTGAACGAGGATTTCGTGCTGTAGTTTTTTGTTCGATGGAAATTGCAGGGCTAAGACCTTCTATCAAATCCACGTCCGGTTTGTCCATCTGACCCAAGAACTGTCGGGCATAACTGGAGAGACTTTCCACATAACGACGTTGACCTTCCGCATAGATGGTGTCAAATGCAAGAGATGATTTACCTGAACCGGAAAGACCTGTAATGACGACCAGTTGGTCTCGCGGAATATCTACATTTATATTTTTTAGATTGTGCTCTCTGGCACCACGAATTTTGAGTTTGTCAATCAAAGAATTAGCCTCAATACAATCATATTTTCCACTTTCCACAAGGGCTACTATTTAAATACTATCCGTAAGAGGGCACCTTTGAAAAGAATATTTGCAATCCTATTTCTACCTATTAGACTCTTATTTCTCTTGCTCCGAAGTTTCTTTCTTTTGCTAGCCAGAGGCAATCACGTCTACCTTTCCATTCCATCCAAGTTCAATGATTCCTACAAAAGTTTCTTTCTGAGAAAACTCCAAGGAGAAGAAGATCCTCCCTTCTTTACGGAATTCCTGGCAAGACTCTACATGATTCAAAAGGATCCTCGTGTTCAATACCTTAGCATCGAAATCCCAAAGTTGTCATTTGGATTCGCAGAAGTGGACTCTATATGCAGAGAATTGGAAAAGATCAAGAAAAACAATGTTACGATCCAGGGTTTCTCGGATGAAGGAGATTTAAAGTCTTTATATCTACTGACTGTTTGCGACAAAAGATATAGCTCGGAGACGGGAGAATTTCACTCCATTCTTCCTTCCGTTGAATCAATGTTTTTCGGTGAGGTGGCTAAAAAATGGAATGTTAAAGTAGATGTATTCCAATCGGGTCCCTACAAATCATTCGGTGAAATGTTTACCAGAAAAGCATTCTCCAAGGAAGCAAAATCCAATTTAGTTGATTTGATTGCGAATTTAAAAGAGTCCATGATATCTCGTATCATAGACAATACCGGGTTGGATGAAGCTAAACTGCAAGAACCTATTTTGAATTCAGGGAACTTAAAAGAATTGGGATTTTTTCATGGGCTTCTCGAAAAAGAAAATTTCAAAAGTAACTTCCTTCACTCCGATCCGGCTGAATTCACCCGTGAATTGGAAATACAATCCACCGATAAAGATGAAAAAGCCAAGCATACATTTATTAAAAAAAATAAACCACAGACAAAATCACTCAGCGAAGGAAGCATTCATTCCAGAATCAGTGTAAAAAATTTCCAAATCCTGGGCAATCATGATCCTAGAATTGCAATCCTACCACTAAAAGGACAGATTGTATCGGGAAAGCCTGAAGAGAATGAACCCAAATCAGGAGTAATCGAAGGATATTCCATCCGAAACACAATTCAAGAATTGAAAGAGGATTCTAAGATCAAAGCAGTTATCCTAGAGATCGACTCCCCCGGTGGATCAGCTAGTGAATCCGAAAAAATCTTCCAAGCGTTAAAAGATTTGGACAAGACAAAACCTGTATATGCCTATATGTCCAATACCTGTGCTTCCGGTGGATACTACCTTGCCTGTGCCGCAAGAAAAATCTTCTCCGGTTCTATTGGAATTGTGGGAAGTATCGGAACCATAATGATGCGTTTTAATCTAGAGGGTCTTTATTCTAAGTTTGGCGTCACAAAAGATAGAATCGGTTTTTATCCTCACAGGGAAATATTTTCCGATTCGGGAAAGCTATCGAAAGAATCCATTAACTTCTTAAAAAAAGAAATATCCCGAGTAGAGAATCTATTTTTAAAAAGAGTTGAAGAAGCAAGAAATATAGGAGAAGAAACATTGTCTTCAATGAGCGGTGGGAAAGTTTTCGCACCCAAAAGTTTCTTCGAAGCAGGTTTGTCCGACGGGATGGTGTCCTTTTTAGATGTAGTTGAAGAGCTAAAAACTCTAATTAAGGCAAGAAGAATTAACCTGGATTACCGCGCACCTCGTTACAATATGAAACTTGCTATGAGAGAAAATATACCTTTCTTAAGTAAGATGGAAAGCCTACCTGTTTTGGAAGATTTAAAAATTATAACTCAACTTGCTGAAAACAGCAACAACAAGATCCAACATATTTCGTTGCCTGCAATGCAAATCCGAAACTTTTAATCACCATGATCGGGAGAAGGATTGCTCTCCCAATCTATGAGAACATCATTTTACTTCACGGATTTGAATAGTATCAACACGATCTTCCCCTGCAATCACATCAGATAGAATAACGACTCTATCTCCCGAGGAAACCATTCCTTCTTTTTGTAAAATTTCAATGGCATTTCGAATGGTTTTCTCCGGATCACTCGAAAAGTCTATACGATAAGGAATGACCCCTCTATTCAACCAAAGCTTCCTTCTAACAGATGTCATATTTGTAAATGCATGAACTATTGCCGATTCGGGATGGAAAGAGGCTACATGATTCGCCATTACTCCACGACGAGTGATTACAACAATGGCGGGCGAGTTCAGAGAATCGGCAAGAGAAGCGGCAGACTTAGCCATTTCTTCTTTTTTATCACGGGGAATTTTATGTTTAACATAGCCCATACCCCCACTGCTTTCAATTCTTCTCGCAATTTTGTCTAGCATCTCTACACAACGAACCGGGTAACTCCCCATGGCAGTCTCACCGGAAAGCATGATTGCATCCGCTTCTTCGTATACGGCATTGGCAACGTCAGTCACTTCCGCTCTTGTGGGAGAAGGATTGTGAATCATACTTTCCAACAGGTGAGTCGCAACAATGACTCGTTTCCCTTCCAGAGCACATTTTTTAATAATTCTTCTCTGAATGATTGGCAATTCTTCCAAGGCGACTTCCACTCCCAAGTCACCCCTGGCAACCATCACCCCATCTGAAACAGCAATGATCTCATCCAAGTTTTTCACACCCTCTTGGTCTTCGATCTTGGATACAATCTGTGCGTGAGCACCTTTTTCTTCAATAATCTTCCTTAGCTCTACCACATCATCCGGAGAACGAACGAACGAAAGTGCGATAAAATCAATTTCTTCTTCCAGGCCGAACAAAATATCCTTTTTGTCTTTTGGAGTGATACTCGGAATATTCACACGGATCCCGGGAAGATTGATATGCTTTCTCGAACCAAGCTTACCACCATCCAATACCTTGCAGAGAAGTTCACCCTCACGAATTTCTTGAACGGCAAGGTTGATCAAACCATTATCAACCGTTACTCGATCTCCAACTTTTAGATCTTTTAAAATATCAATATAATTAACGAATACAGATGTTGCCTCCGACTCTCTTCCGGGAATAACATGGAAAGTAAAGGTCTCACCGACTTTTAGATCTAATTCATTGTCCACATCCCCCGTTCGTATTTCCGGACCTTGTGTATCCATAAGAATAGCGATTGGATATCTTCCGAGATCCTTATTTAACGATTTTATATTTTTAATAATCTTTCTGTGGAATTCATGATCACCATGGGACATGTTGAGTCGGGCAATATTCATACCTGCCATGGCAAGTTGGCGAATCATAGCCTTATCCGAGGTAGCAGGTCCTAAGGTGCAGATGATTTTTGTTTTTCTGGCTTTGGGTGAAGAAAGGGAAGATTTGATTGAATTGGGTTCTCTGATTTTATCCATATTATTTTATCTTAGGCAGAACTCGGTCTAAAAACTCGGCAATGGAGACTGCTTTATCGAATTTGCTTTGATCCGGTAAAGCTTGGTTTTTCTGCTCTTCCAGGATTTTTTCGACATCACTGAGTAATTTAGAACCGTTCTTTTTTAAATATTCTCGAGTGACGAGTATAGGGAAAGGATATTTTTCGGGATGATTGCGAATCATGAAAGAATATATATCCTTACCACCTTTTTTCTTTAGAAATTGAACTAGATCTTGTTCGGAAAAGCTTCCTTCCAATTTCTCCAGGAGATAAGACCTATCCGGATAATAACCAAATTCCCAAGCCTCATTTAGAACCGAGACAATTTTTTTCAAGTTTTCCAACACCAAAGGATCCATCTCGTCTTTTTCATCATCCTCAAATGGCTTCGATTGGGAGTTACGTCCACTCTCATCTAAAAACTCATTTCTTGCCGATGAAATTTTGGATGCAGAATTATTTTTACTATTTAGGTTTTTCTTTGATTCTTTGATTTTTTCTGATGATGCTTGCTTTTGCTTTTGTTCTGCAAGAAATACCACTCTATTCTTTCTGATCTTTTCTTGGATTCCTTGGCGAAGGTGACCTCGAATTGCTTCTGCTTCGTACTTATGAACTGTTTTGTTACCTGTAATCCAGCGCCACAACCAAGTAAAAAAAGGCAGAAATGAAAACAATGCCCTACTTTCCACCTCTTCAAATGTTTCTTTCAATCCATAATCATCTACTTCGTCTATAACTCCCATAAATCGAAGGATAGTAATCTCTGAATCGTTTTCGGAAGCTCTGTACAATTGAATTGCCGACTCAATGGCAGGTGTCATATTTAAACGATGCAAAATGTATTCATAATAGGAATTCTTATCTGCATACTCAGTATATAAAATATTTTTACTTTCCAGAATAAAATTTCTGGCATCTTCATTGATAGGTTCGTTATCGATTTTCAAGGTATTCAGATCCATAATTTTTCCGGAACTCTTTATCTGTTCCATAAGCTGATCCAAATTCTGCCTTTTCTTCTCTTGTTCGACCTTATCCATTTCTTTTTCATAGAAGTCGTTCAACAAAAGAATTTCTTCTACTATGGTTTTCTGATCACCATAGGATTCGTTCATATAACCACGAACAGTTTCAACGAGATTCTTTCTTTCACGAAAATCGTCTTCATCCGGCTCCTTAAGAACACCAAGTCGAACCAAGTCGGGGACTATTTTTTCTCTTAGATAGTCCATATAAATATCCAATCTATCAAAGATTTCTTCTTTATTAAAATAGTAAAATATAGATTTATTACCGGGCTTCGAAGCATTGTCATTTCGGAGAAAAAATATTAATTTCTCATCCACCAATCTCTTTAAAATCGGCTTTATGTGAAGTATGAGAGTTGTATCCCTTAACTTCTTAGTCTTATCGAATTCACATTGAAATAAATTTCCAATCTCAGTAGATGCGTAAGTTTCATATAGTTTATTCGAGTCTATGCAACGAAAATAAAAATCTTTTCGTTCATCCTTGGGAGGAGGAACCCTTCTTTCGGAAATCCATCTCCGAATTGCTTCTATACTCACATCGTTCAAACCGGTAACATAACGATAGCAAGTTACACCATCGGCGGCTGTTGGACGACAAAATACAGTAAAATGCTTTAAATAGGATTTAGGATTGCTTAATTCTCCTCCACCGGCAACTGAAAAATCAACATAGTTTATCTTTCTAAATAGCGGTGGATTATTCCGAATTGCATATTCCAATACAAAGTATCTTAATTTTTCCTCTTCAATGCCTAGATCCCTATCCAACGTTTCCAAAGTCGGAAGACTTTTATTGGACAAGAATTTCTCGGACCATTCATAAAGGGTAATCAATAATTTATAGATACCTTTATTTTGTAGATCTCCCCTTGACTCTAAATTCTGAGTCCTCTGAAGAGCTTGGGAATACTCCAAGACCTTGAGTTCGGGGAGATCCGGTTTTAACAAATTATATCAGACCTCGTTTATGTATCAGCTCAGCGTTCAAAATGGCCGCTCCCGCTGCTCCACGAACTGTATTATGACTTAACACAACAAATTTCCAATCCAATATGGGATCCTCTCTCAGTCTTCCCAATACAACCGACATTCCCCTACCTTCCCATAGATCCAATCTAGGTTGCGGCCTGTCATTCTCTTCTCTGTATAAGATAGGATTGGCAGGTGCCGATGGAAGACCCAATTCCTGAGGAGTGGACTTAAAACTTCTCCATAGTTGAATGAGTTCTTCTTTGGTTGCTTTGGATTTCAATTTAACAGATACGCATACAGTATGTCCGTCAAAAACTGGAACCCGATTGCAATGAGCGGATATTTTAAAATCAGCAGGAACAATCTGTCCATTCACAACCTTACCCAAACATTTCAAAGGCTCTACCTCTGCTTTAGGTTCCTCACCACCGATAAAGGGAACAACGTTACCCATAATGTCCATGGATGGAACACCGGGATAACCAGCTCCCGAAATTGCCTGCATAGAGAAAAGCATAACAGATTCTATACCATACTTTTCTATGATGGGCTTCAATGCTATAGTTACACCCATGATTGTACAATTGGAATTAGTAATAATCTTTCCGGGAGTATTCTGAGCCGATAAAACATCCAAATGATCCGCATTCACCTCAGCACTTAAGATTGGTACATTCGGAACCATTCTATGATTCTTACTGTTGGATATAACATATATTCCTGCCTTAGCAAAAGAGGTTTCCACTTCTCCGGCAATACTGGCATCCAATCCGGAAAAAACAATCTTCACATCTTTCGTGTTATTGGGTTCCGGAGTTGTAACAACAATGGATTTGGCATAGTCGGGGATATTACCCGAAATCTTCCATCT
>JAFIGA010000075.1 GCA_020831715.1 Leptospira sp.
CAAAGGAAACTCTTACAATGGTTTTTAAAATGATTCAGTCTGCTCAAAAAAACTGGAGAAGGCTAAGAGGTTTTCAAAAAATAGTCCTTGTATTAAATGATTATAAATTTAAAAATGGAGTTCTGGTTAATGCCGCTTGATTGTGTCATACACAAGATTTTTACGTATCTCGTGATAAAGTGTTGATTTCTTTTGACAATTTGGCTGTATAATAGCTAATTACAGATGTCTCAATGTAAACAGTACCCTTCATATCCTTATTTTAAACTGACCAATTCCTTTGTAAACTACTATTTAATTTAAGACTTATATCATTCATTTCTCATTTTCATGATTTTCCATCTCTAGCTCTTTTCTAATTCTTCTTACTTCTAAAAATATTTAATATAATAAAAGAGTAAGTCCTTAACTATTAAAATTATCCTCTTATCGGAACACCAAAATAGACAAAAAAAGTCTTGGCATTGGGAAGATAAAGAGGATAAAATTTTGAGAAATTCACTAAATTCAATGGAAATCGATTTAGTTCTAAGATTGGCTCCTCTCAATACCCAATTCGATGAGCCACACTATCATCATAATTTATTGTAAACAGCTATCTGTATATACATGTATAGATATGTAGTAAGATGTAATTAGCAATGTGTAAAAGCTATTATAGATATGTGTTCATATTTATACATCAATCTATTCAGTATTATATAAATTGCTAGAAATTTTATTTCAAAGTCGATTACTTTTTTTAAAAAGAAAATGATAGAAAACAAAGATTAATGAGTCTAATCTAACTAAGTGGAGATTGAAATATGCCAATTAGTTATAGTATTGAGAAGAGTTTTGGGAAAGAAGGAAAAAAGGGTTTTATTGCAAGAACACGCCCTGACGGAATCCTAAGTGAGAAGCAGATTTTGGAGAAGCTTGCCTTTGGCACAAGTTTTACGAAAGCCGATATTGCCGGAATCTGGGTATTGATTTTTGAAATATTCCAAATGGAACTTCAGAATGGCAGAGCGATTCGCACACCTCTTGGCAAGTTCACTCCTACCCTATCCGGGAGTTTCACCGGTCCGAACGATCGATATCGACCGGCAAAACACAAGATTCGGATTCGATATACACCCTCTCCCGGCTTCGAAATATCAGTTCAAAGCAAAACACTTCCTCTCAAAATTCCTCCAAGCCGCAGGATGCCATACATTGAGAGCATTCAAAATGTAAGCAATAGCACACTGACAACCTATAGGAATCTCGACTTGGTTGAGATACGTGGCTCCCATCTAAAAATATCCGACAAGCACCCCGAGACAGGTGTATGGATTGTCCAAGGCAATAAGTCCATTCCTATACCCCAAGAGTGCTTATTCCTAACAGAACACAAAAAGATACAATTCCAATTACGAGATATCCCTATAGGAAGTTATGCGATTCGAATCCGAAGCCTCGTTGGCAAGGCCGAAAGGGAATCAGTCTCGAATATGAAATTACGGGTGGCAGGAAATGCTTCCGGGAAAGGAAAGCTTCGATAATATTTGGCAGAATGAAATAAGGCAGTCAAGGCAACAATCGTTTCTTCACGAGTCCAATTATTCTTCATTTATATTCCCAATTTCCCTGACTTCGAGATTCGAAACACAATAGTCTTGAAGAACTTGATCTAAGAGGAATAGGATAATTTCCGGTCAGCCCTGGAAAAAAGTCTTGGCAGGGGGAATATTGGAGGGAGAATTGGATCTTTGCTTATGGGCGGTTGCCCCAGCAATATTCTTACCGAAAATAGTAAGCTTACCGATTCATGCCGGGGCACCGGGCTCTCCTCTCCGGTCAAGAAATTGCTGTCAGGTTGTCATTTATGCATTTTCAGTGGTTTCCAATTTCTTGACCCCGAGTCGACAAGCCCAGCGGTGGGGCTGGTGCTGGGTCCCTACCGCGGGGGATTGGTTTGGGTATTGATTCACCACGGGTTAAAACCCGTGGCATCTCAGGATTTTATCGAACTAAGAAAAATGTAATGGTGGATACTGATGGGTTTTAGTAGTATAAGTATCTGTTGTATGTTGCAATCCGGCAAGGGACTAAAGTCCCTAGTCCGGATTGGTGATTTTTCTTTTGGAAAAGAACTCTAATTGTCGAGTAATTGTCCGTGTGCTCGTGTAGGATAGATATTTAAGAGGAACAAATAAATTGCCAGAATTCATTCAAATAACAAAACCTTCCCTACTCCGATACTTTTCCGTATATGTTGCTATTGCAGAAAGTAAAAACAAAACTTATCTCTATGTGGGAAAAACAGGAGACAATCGGGAAGGATGCAATCCTATAATATCTCGTATAGGCAACCACTTTTCTTACAACAAAATTCACAGCCAATTGAGAAATAAAATTGATAATCACAATGACTACGAATATTCATTCTTTTTCGAAAACTTCTTTGCATACAACGAAGAGGACAAAGAGGGCAATCAGCACAACCTGGATCTGATTAATGAAATGGAAAGATGGCTGAATGAGATGATTCTAGTATTATCTAAATCATTTAATATCCTGGAGTTTCTCAATCCTCAAGTTGTAAATTT
>JAFIGA010000076.1 GCA_020831715.1 Leptospira sp.
ATAAAAAGGATGATTTATTATTTGTTTGACGAAAAAAACTCGAACAGCCTGGTGTTTATCGGTAAACACGCGGTATTTATGTGTAAACTCCTGGCTGTTTATGAGCAAATAGCCAGGTAAATATGTAAATTGTAAGGGACAAATATTTAGATCTAAATGGGAAAAGAAGTTCAGGAGTTTGCCGTTGGCAAAAAGGGGTGCCAGGCTAACCTGGCATGGGGTGCTCACATTCGTTCGCAGGAGAAGAGAGGAAAACAACCACAGCACCAATTGCTTTGCAATGTAACCAGAAAAGATGTTTTCGTAACCAAACATCTAGGAGAATTTTCATGACAGACCAAGAGTTGAAGGATTTAGTTGCTAGCTTAGCGAAAGATCAAAAGAGAACCGAGGAACAGTTTGCAAAAACACAAGCACAGATGGCAGAAACGAATGCTAAATTAGCAAAGTCAGACGAGAAGTTCAACAGACTTGCTGAAATGTATGGCGGGGCTAGCAACAACCAGGGTAAGGTAGCCGAAGAGTTCTTCTATAACTCACTAAAACCCAAGCAGACATTGAATGGAATAGAATTTGATTTCATCCAGAAAAATATAACCCGTAGTAAAGGCGATATAGAAGAAGAATATGATATCATCCTGGTAAATGGTAATGTTATCTATATTGTGGAAGTGAAATACAAACTCCACATAAGAGATATAGAACGTTTTCTGGATCGTAAACTACCTAATTTTATGAAACTATTTCCGGAATATAAAGATTTCAGGATTCATCTTGCTTTTGCCAGCTTTTCTATCGAAGATGAATTGAAGCAAATTGCTCGAGAAAAAGGTATCACTCTTCTGCAAAGACGGGGAGATGTATTCGAGACGATTGCGGCTTAATCGATTTATTTAAGAAAAGGCTTCGGTTGATGAAGAGGATTTAGGGGATTTTGGTGGAAATGCTGTTTGGTGATAAAGTTGGTTTTGTTGATTAACGTTCTTTTTTTCTTTTTACTTACTACATCCTTCAACAACTTACACTACCTAACTTAGACCAAATTCCACCTAAATCCGGGGGACAGAGGGCGGGAATCCCCAAAATCCCCCGGAATAATCAATTAAAGAAGACTCCAAGGGATGAAGAGGATTTTAGGGATGTGGGTGGAAATCGATATTGGTTAGAGAGTAGGTTTTGTTGATTAACGTTCTTTGTATTGAATGAGTATTCATAAAACTGCGTATATCATAAAAAAATACTAGACAAAACATACGTCTTATTTATAATTATTACTATGGGATCTTTCGATATAGAAGAAACCAAAAGGAAGATTAAATATGTAACTTCCGAGATGCAAAAAGCTGATTGGGAAGGAGTTGAAAACGGTCTTTATGATATAGTCGTTCATATCCAAAGAGATCACTATGAACTATCCAATTCCACACCTCGCAATCATGACATTGCACTGCTTATACAGGAAATGAGGCATGGATTTGATTCTATGGATAAGCGATTTGAATCTATGGACAAGCGGTTTGATGACTTAATCCATCAGATTGATAAAAGGTTTGATCAAGTAGATAAGCGGTTTAGCTCGATCCAGTGCTTTATGGGCATTGGTTTTACATTCTTTGCACTTATTATTAGCTATGGAACATTTTTCAAATAATTAGATTTAGACTTCAGAAGATAAATACGATTATGAGGTCAAGAAGTTCAGGAGTTTGCCGTTGCCAAAAAGGGGTGCCAGGCTAATATGGAAGTGCCTGGCATGGGGTGCTCACATTCGTTCGCAGGAAAAGAATCCATAAAATTCGTAAACAAGTTTTATTTATAAGAATTTTTTTTTCAATTGACTCAAATTTAAATTGGTTTACTGTCGATATATGATAATACTACACGGAATATATGATAGAGGAAAAGTAATAATTACTGATTCTAATTTGCCTGATATAAAAGCCAGTGTTGAAATTGTTATTAAAAAAAAGTCATGGCAAAGAGAAGGACGAAGGGTTCGCTTGGAATCGAATGATGTTGCTTCTGATATAATAGTAAACATGAGGGAAGATTGATAACTTTTGTAGATACTTCTTCTTTGGTAAAAAAGTATATAGATGAAATTGGTTCTGATAGAGTAACTAATCTTATTATAGAATCAGATGCAATTATTTTATCACCTATTACTTCAATAGAATTTTATTCTGCCATGCAAAGGTTAATCAATACTATGCTTCTTACAAAAGAAGACTACGAAATTGCTAATGAAGAATACCAAATAGACATGAATGATTTTGATTATATCGAATTCAATCCACCACTCGAATTACTGGCTATAGAAATGCTCAAAAAGTATGGAATTAGATCATTGGATGGGATTCAATTAGCGTCAGCAAAAATGGCTAAACTGGATCGTTTTATTACATCAGATAGAAAACTATATGAAGCTTCTATTAAAGAGTTAATTAGTGTAGAGTCAATTTTTATATAAAACGATAAAAATCCAAGAAGAGAATTACGAGATCGTTACCATTAACGAACAATGACGAGTGAAGCGGGTCGCTGGGTTCAGGATTCCAAGCTTTTAGGGCAAGAAGTTCAGGTGTTTGCCGTTGGCAAAAAGGGGTGCCAGGCTAACCTGGCATGGGGTGCTCACATTCGTTCACAG
>JAFIGA010000084.1 GCA_020831715.1 Leptospira sp.
GGGAGTTGCTATGCAACTGGTGGGTGCCGGCTTGTTGGGAAACTGCCGGCATGGGGTGCTCACATACGTTCGCAGAAGAGTTAACAACCGCAGCACCAATTGCTTTGCAATGTAGTGCTGGGCAGGCGGAAAGTAAGGGAAGGAATGGCTATGCCATTCTAAACGGAAGGTTTTTTAATCGCTCAGTGCTGAACGCTAAGCGCTCATTAAATTATAAACTTTTAAGGAAATATTTTCAGAACAAAACTCCGGAAAGGAGTGACCACTTTTTCCCGGCTCTTTGCACACCCGAGCAGGCAACCTGACGGGGAAAAGTGGTCGCGATCGTCTTCTCTTCCATTATTAAAAAATAATATCTAATTAAATAAAATTCAAATCAATTGCCGAGCCGGATGTCACACCGGTTCGCTCAATTCCACCATCATGGTTTCGCAGACCTATTTGAGTATAATTTGGTGCACTTAGGGGAGTTCCTCCGCCAAGCCAACCGGCAAGTCGATTAAAAACATGATTAAAAGCTGTTCTTCCCTCGATGTCTTGGTTGAAATTATCATAGGGAGCTCTGCCATTTGCCGCTTCAGCCGCTTCGATGGCAGGAAACATCTCACCGTACACTCCACCGCTGACACTGCCACCAATGACAAGAACCGTATTGGCTCGACCATGGTCGGTTCCGTTGTCTCCGTTGGACTTGAGTTGTCTCCCGAATTCTCCCGTGAAGAGGAATGTTGTATCATTATAATTCACACCATCTTTGATGAGGGCATCCAAACCTTTATCGATACCGAATAGATCATCAAACTGCGGTTCAATGTCAGTGATTTGATTCTTATGACTATCCCATCCTCCATAATTTAAGGAGGCAAGAACCATGCCTAACGTGCTTCGAACTGTGAATGCATCCCGAAGATTGGCAATTTGGCGAGCAAAGTCCTGATTGTTCAATCGATTGTTCCCGGTTAACAGATTCTTAATGCGATTAGAGAATACATCGGCGAATTGTTGACCTTGAGTTGGAGCGGGAAGTGCAGAGCGAATAGTACTCGTTAACCCCTGTATTTTCAATCTTTGATCTTGAAATTTTTCATAGGGAGTATTAGTCAAGGCTGCTGAGCTTGCATAATACTGCTGAAGGGCTCGTAAGCCTCTATCATTTTGGTTTAAGGCTCCGTTGGTATTGGTTCCCGGTTGTTCCAGACCAAATCTTCGAGAGTTGGTAAATGAAAGGATTTTTCCTTTATTTGGTGTATTGCAAAAAGGTCGAATCGCTCTAGTAAAAGAAACTAATTTATCATTTGCTCCTGTATTAGTAATAAGTCTTCCACCCCAGCCTCCTGCATTCGCTGTTCCTGCCGAAGTAGTGTAATTACCGGATTGTAGCACAAGTAAGCTATGCGCATGGTCACGGCTGGTGGAATGGTGCACATTATTAATGATGGCGACATTACCTGCATTGAATTGATTGATCAACCACCCATTGGCATTGGCTCTACCATTCGCATCTTTTAGTATTCCAAAAGTAACACCATTTCTGGAAACCTGCTCATAAAAACGATTGTAGATTTCTTGCCAGCGAGTCGGATTATCGGAGGATGAGCCGCGTCCTGTAGTGCTGACACGATTGTTCCAATATTTATAACCATAGCTTTGTCGATTGGAATTGGGAGGGGGAACGAACAAATGCCTAAAATCAGGGCCACCCTCCAATAGTATATGAACCAATGTTCGAGTTGTTGAAGGAGCCGCACTCAGTTCATTCCAACGACCCATGCCGGACATTGCGAAGGCTCCGGCACCCATCATTGCTAAAAATTCTTTTCTGGATAAATTTTTCATAATAACCTCGTAATAACCTAATTATTGGTTCGCCTGAACAAAGGCAAATGGTGTCCCTGCTATGAAATCAATTGCAAAACCAATTCTTTCATTGTCTCGTGCCAATACATCGGCATCTGCTCCGGATCGAAATAACAACGAATTCTGTAAACCTCTGACGTCATCCGTAAGATTGCTCATGTCTCGGTCTTGGGAAGTAACAGTGGCACTAGGAGAATTCAAACCTGTGTTTTTACAATCCCAAGTTCTATTTCTACATTCCACATCTTTAAAAAACAGAAAATCATTTCCATTTGCCAAAAGCGCATAGACTTGAACCCTAGCGGCTCCGCTAAAATAGGTTAGATTATGATCCGCAGTGATTCTCCTCCAAAGGTGCTCGGCAACATCTTTCACTCCAAAATCGGAATTTTTGTTGAATTCTCTCGCCAATAGATTTCTGAAGTTCTTCACTTCCTCGGTTCTGCTTCCATTCCAAAAGCCAATTGCTCCGAATCGTGAATTTCTTGCCGAATTGTATTGTTGGATGAACACATCGTCGGTGTTTGCCGCTTCCCTTCCTGTCTGACCACCAAACACATCATGTTCGGGTCGAAACAGAATTACATTTTCATTGCGTAACTTTCCAAAGCTAGGAATCACTTCGGCTCCCACTTCTGAATTATTCACAGCGACTTGATTCGCTAAAATCATAGATCTCTCGATAGAACTTAAGAATTTAATCCGTGTAGAATTGTGAAAGGCATCGCTAATAGCATATCTTCTTAAGAACTCAATTAGATTGATCTGTCCATTGGTAGCAGTGGAGGCAGTCCAAAGACTTCGAATACGTGTTAACTTAGCAGGTATATTACTATTACAAGTTGTATCACATCCATCTAAACGATCATTCCCGGAAACAATATTCTCATCAGCCAGACCCTTTACAATTAAGATAGGAAGATTGTTTCTGCTTTCAGGGTGATTGATGGAATCGGGAGAAACTGCCTTGATACGATCTTGGGCATTGTTTCCTCCGATTGACTTCCCATAGATAGTTAACTCACCCGGCGAATGCCTGCTTGATCCAAATTGGGGAAACACAGGTAGGAATTGGCCGCCCCCTTCCACTTGAATGTCTGTGAGTGCTTCCGCCGTTTGGCGAATGGTTCTGGATTCATGTTGGTCAAATGATTCCGGATTCCCGGAACAGGTTGCTTGGCCAGGTGCACAGGTTCCACTCACTCCTGTTCCCAAAATTCCAAAGAAGAGTTGGTGGTATTCGCGAGCAAAGTCTTCGTTTCCTCGAAAGGCTCCGTTTTCAAAAACATTTCTTCTATGATTGTATTGGGTTGCCACAGCGGCGGTGAGTGCGGCATTGGCAAGGACTTCATGATAGGGAAGACCTCGCGCTAAATCGTTGGCGATTAGATCATAATAAATCACCATTTGTTGCGGATCTACATTCTTATCCAAATTTACAGCCAAATGATAGTTAGTTTCGAATAGTGCGATCCTCTGACGAACAGGATTGAGTCCTCTTACCTTTACAGCATTGACCCAAGAATTACCGGGAGAATTATTCCATCGATTTGTTGTATTGAATTCATTGGAATTCCTGGCAAGGTTACCGGATGCGAAAAAATTTGCAAGTCTGGAAAGAGACGCATCCTCTGGGCTTACCGGAGAGCCACCGCCTTCATAGGGAATAGACAATTTATCATGCACCGACCACATCCCAATGATCTGAACGATTGCCTCACCGGGTGTCATATCTGCCCAGGCTTTTATCTGTGCATCGGTTGTTCCACCACCAAAGGCAAATGAGTGCAAAACCTTGCGAACAGCCGCTTCATTCCAATCAGCATCACTGATTCTTCCCGCACTGGAATTATAAACTCCCGGGTCGTCTGTTGCACCGGATGCATTTACTGCGGGTATGTTGGCTCCGCCTCCATCACTTCTTGATGCTATGGCAAGTATCAACAGAGCTTGCAATAGGCTGTTGTCTTTGGGGCAATCATGAAAGGATCGACACTCAAGATAATTCAACAATTGGCATTGCGAATAAAAAGTAAAACTCAAAACCAGAGTTAATAGAAAAGTTATTTTTTTTGTCTGCATGTAATCTTTCCCTATAAGTAATAACAAACGTATTCGCCAAAATTGCAAATGATTTTTTAATAAAATTAATTCAAAGAACCATTCCATATCCAACAATAAATACCCTTTTGAATACTAGAATTGGCATAATTTCTCATAGAACCTTCGGTGATTTTTAGATAGATGAGACTTTGCGAGGGATAACCCGGAATTGTCCTGGATTGAACCATCCGATAATTGGTAATTACAAAATCATTTACTCTAAGCTCTTCATTATGACATTGCGTGCAGACTTCCCTGGGTCCGGAATCAAGCATAGTCTGAAATCTTCCATCGGAGTCACTGCAATCATAAATGGAATTTTCCCGACTAGTTATAGATTGTTGTTGCAACCAAGCTAAAACTATAATTCCTTCATCATCGGGAGAACTGCTTTTACTCGGGGAACAATGAATGAAAACCATCACTAAGATTAAAAAGATATATCGTCTTGATCCGAACTTCATAGTTCATATTGGATTTAGCATTTATTTTTTCAACCTGTTTCGGGGTATGCTATACATCATTGTAAATTTCTTCTTCATCCTCTTCAATCCGGGCAACCGAGGGAGGAAATCCTCTTTATCCCCTGAATTCTAATAAGAAAAGACTTCAAGGGATGAGGAGGATTTAAGGGATTTGGGTGGAAGCGAATCTTACGGAATAGTCGGTGGTGTTGAAGGGATAAGAATTTCAGGGGAGTTGCTATGCAACTGGTGGGTGCCGGCTTGTTGGGAAACTGCCGGCATGGGGTGCTCACATACGTTCGCAGAAGAGTTAACAACCGCAGCACCAATTGCTTTGCAATGTAGTGCTGGGCAGGCAGAAAATACGCAAGGAATGGCTATGCCATTCTACAAGGAAGCAAGAGTTAGGAAAGTTTCACCCTGAAACTGGAGTGACCACTTTTTCCCGGCTCTTTGCACACCCAAGCAGGCAACCTGACGGGGAAAAGTGGTCGCGGCGAGAATCTACTACTAAAAGGGCTTCATGATGGCAATGTATGCGGCGAGAACTCCCAAGAAAGGCATCAATAACCACATAACTTTAGCAACTGTTGGCTTACGAGCAACAAGTGCGACAAGACCACCAAACAATATCCAAATGGCAAACTTCAAATAAACCCATACTGGCCATGGGAAGTGGGTAATTCCCATTCTTGCAAGCATTCCAAAACCACCGAGAAGGATTAAAAACATAGCAACACCGTGTGCAATGGCGGATTGTTTACGGAGAACGTTGTTGGCTTTTGTTCCACCGTTGGCAGTGTAAAAAGCAAGGCCTGCCAATGAGGCAAACATCAAAAAGATTCCAAACAAATGGATTAACTTGTAAATGGGGTAGGATATCATAAATATTCTTCAACCTAAAATAGAATTTTTAATTAGACCATTTTTTATTGTGGTTTAGCTCAATAGAAAGGACAAAAGGATTAATTTTTTCGAAAATGCAAGATTCCCCATCTGAGATATCCACTCAAGCCTCCATCTACCCAATGCCCCAACCCGATAGACATTCGATCCAAGAATTCATTGGATATCTTACCTTCTATTTCAAATCTTCGGTCTTGTATGATTTTTCGAATCGTTCCATAATGAATCGGTAGATGGTTGGTAAAGTCCTCAAATTGTATAAATTCAAATCCCAATTTATCACATAAATTTTTATATAAAGAAACAGAACCCATAGATTCCAAATGAATCCTTTCCAAAATAGGTTGTAGCACTCCGGGCTTAACATTATCTGCTTGCATGGGATCGGTAAAAATCAAGTTGCCCTTTGGATTCAAGACTCTATAAATTTCTTCGAAAACTTTCGTTTTATTTCCGCTGTGAAGAATCGCGTCTTCGGACCAGATAAGATCAAAACTCTCTCTGTCAAATGGCAATTCTTCAAAATTTCCATCCACAACATCAATTAAATGAGAAAGACCTTGTTCTTCGCTGAGCTGGCGATTTCTGTCATTCTCTACAGAGCTTAAATTAAGACAAGTCACATGACAGCCATAAGTCTTCGCCAAGTATCGAGCCGCGCCACCATAGCCTGCTCCCAAATCCAACACTTTGGCATTCGACTTAAGAGCATCTTCTACATGACTTGCAATCTTTCGAACTGTGTTGAGAGATGCTTGCTTAACGGGAATTCCGGGTGGATCATAGATTCCGATATGAATGTCTTCTCCTCCCCAGAAATTGAAATAAAATTCATCCGCATCCGAACTATCGTAGTAGCTTCTTGCTTTTTCTACTACTTCATTCGCATCTTTCATGATTAGTATTTGCCTTCTTGCCCGGAATCTTTCAGAGCATCACCTATGTATGATTTCTCACAAATGTGAACAAAAAAGTCCGGCTCTTCTTGGTGGTAAGTTTCTTGAAAATCCCCATAGGTTGATACAGTTTGAAATCCTACTTCTTTCAAAAGATTGGCTAGATAGTCCTTTCTAATAGGACACATGTTCAAATGGTATTTTGAATTATCCGGAAATGTGTAACAGAATCTCGCCAATCCATCATCAACATACTCAGGTTCTGCTTTTACATTGTCACCGCAATAATAGTATGTATGCTTGGTTTTAAATCCACTATCAAGTATTAAATCATAATTTCTCTGGTCTATAATAAGAATGCCATCGTGACGGAGTGCGGCATAGAATTCTGCGAGTGCTTTTCTTCTATCATTTTCATCAAATAGATGCGTAAATGAATTTCCAAGACAGATCACAGCATCAAATTTTCCATGCACATCTCGATTCAACCATCTCCAGTCAGCTTGGATAGTTCTTAGAATTAAATCGTGTTTTCGACCATTTTGAAATGCTTTTGCAAGCATGGAGGGTGCACCATCAACAGTAGTAACTTCAAATCCCTCTTTCCAAAGTCGAACAGAATGAAAACCTGTTCCTGCGGCAACATCAAGTATTTTTTTCTTACCGCGTTTTTTTAATTCGTCAATAAAAAATCTTCCTTCACTTTTGGCACGAGCTTCCCAATCTATAAGTTCATCCCATTTTTCAACGAATGAATGCACATATTCCTTAGCATAATGATCTGATTCCCTTGTTTTGGTTGGTTCGAGTCCAAAATCCTGTTCCTTCGGCTCGTCTAGTATTGTTTCTTTCATATGTCCTCCCATAAATTCACGTTGCACACAGTCTGATTTGGATTGATGCATGCAGTGATCGACGTAAAAGTCGCCATTGAATATTATTAGAATAAGCTAATAATATGTTTTATCTACAATTACTATTTTGATCATACCAATCACAGGGTCAAACGTTTTTTTTATAAAAAATCAATCAAATATTTGTAGATAATTCAAGGATTCGTCAAATAGTTTGAAAATATGGCAAAAAATAGCAAAGTTAAATTCTCTCATTACCTGGAATTTGTATTTTTAAAATCTATATTTTCTTTTTTGGGACTGTTTTCATATAAACTCAGATATGGGATCATCCACAATGTAATTAAATTTCTGGCGGCGGTATCAAGCACAATTCCGAAGAGAATTCGTGGTGGATTGGCGATTGCATTTCCCAATATGGAACAAAATGATATCGATAAAATATACAAAGAAAATCTGAAAATACTCGCTAGAATGGCTGTGGATTTCGAAGAAGGACCTCGTATGACAGAGGGCTTCATGGCTGATCATTTTGATTATGAAGAAGGGGAAGAAAAATTTGCCAATGTTTGCAAAAACGGTGGAATGCTCATTTTGGGTCATCTGGGAAATTGGGAAACCAACGGTGTAGCTATCACTCGATTGCTGAAAAATTCCGGAGTGAATCTTTATGTCTTGGCGAAGCGTCAGACTAATCTTCTAACCAATTCTTGGATTGAAAAAACTCGTGGAGCCCAAAGCATTAAATTGATATATACAGACGAAAGCCCTCGAATTATTTTATCTTTGTTAAAGAAGGGAAATCTCGTTGCTTTCATTGCAGACCAAGATGCCGGAAAAAACGGGCTGTTCCTCCCCTTTTTAGGGAAGCTTGCCTCGACTTATTTAGGACCGGCTGTATTTGCCAGAAATACAAAAGTTCCTATTCATTTCATGTGGTCAAGATACCAAGAAAATGGAAAACTAGTTTTTGGAACTCAAGAAATTACCAGACCAAACTTAGATCCGAAAGAGGATGCAGAAAATTGGGAAAAATCTTTCACATATAACTGGGTCAAAATTTTGGAATCAAAAGTTTTGGAACATCCTGCTTCTTACTTCTGGTTGCATAGGCGGTGGAAAAGGCAACCGGAGAATCCGCAGGAAGTTTGGGATTTCTGGAAGAAGTGGGAGTCCTAAAGGAGGAACATTTGCCCCGCACCCACTAGCGCTCCTAATGCGGCACCAACCAATATCAAAAGAAGTTCATCCTCTTGAAAGGCACTTCGCAATATACTTTCGAATTCTTGAGGTGGGAGTCTTGCCATTCTCTCACCCATAGTTTTCTCCAATTCTATTGCCTCATCCAAATAGCTTTCCAATTGATAGGATGATTCGAATACTGCTTTCACGATTTTTTCCGAAATTTGTAGTTTCACTTCTTCATACCTATCTTGAACTCCTGCACCCAAGATGATTGGTTTGGCAATAATTGTCATCCTATCCATCTGTTCCACTATAGCATTTTGAATGGAGTCTGCAACTTGAATAGATGCCTTACCGGTAAATATATCCTTTACTATATTTTCCGGTGTCAAAATTTTCGTAGCAATAATATGAGAGTATTTTTTAGATACATCAACTTGTCTTTTGATAAAAAGACCTTGGTAGTGAATAAAACCGAAATATATTTTCGGTATGAGGGGACGAAAAATCATATTGATGGCAAGATAATTTGTCAGATAACCAACGATAACTCCTTGTAAGGGAAGAGTCCAGCTAATGGGAAATATCAGCCAAAATATCATCTGCATCAATCCTAATAGAAATCCAAAAAAGAATCCTGATTTTTCGATAAATTTAAACTCAGGTCTACCGACGGATTGAAAAACTTCGACAATCAAACCAACATTTTTCCCCGTTAAACAATGAAAGACAATTCCTTTCACATCAACAATAGATGCAATGTTTTCACGAAGATCCCTAAAGAAATTTCGCAAAGTTTCTCCGGATGCCCTTTCCACCTTAAAACGAATTTCATCCTTAATCAATTGAGGCATCCTCGACCAAATGCCTTCATTCATAGCCCTCCCAAACTCATCAATGGATTCTTCAATATAAGGAGAAAGAGTGGGCATGAGTCTTTCTTCCACCACTCGCGGATCCAGTCGGGAAAAAACTTCTTCAATATTCAAAAGGCGTTCAGTGATTATATCAACAGCTTTATTTGCCATCTTATGAGCCTTTCTGGGAATGATACCCTGCCATCCAAAATAGGGAGGAATACCCCAAAATTGGAGAGGATAAAACGTCATTTTCAAAGCCACCCAGTTGGTAATCCAACCAACAAATCCATAAGTGAAGGGAATAAATCCTATCTTTATCCAATCCCAATGTTTATCCAAAAATTCCATATTGGAAAAAAACTCCCAATGAGCCCATTTGAATAGAATAAAAAGAAGAATATGTCATTTTTATCCTTATTTTCACTTTTTTTAACGTTTTCATGACATTTTCCGAAAAATAGACTAAAAAATTGTTGAATTTATATGTGTTACATCGTCTGTTAGTACACTAGGTACAAAGTGTTGCATCCCTGTTGGTGGCTATAGATGCTTTTTACCCATTATTCGAAAAATTGGATTTTTAGAGGTTAAAATGAAAAGAAATTCCCGAAGCTGGGGTAAGCTTACCACAGCACTATTGATTCTATCCATATCATTGATCGGAGCCTGTTCGAAGAAGAAAAATGATCCTATGCTCTGGTTATTATTGGGAGCCGGTGGAGCATCCGGTTCCTCAGTTTCCACTGATGCCAATGGCAATCCCTTACCGGAAAATTTGGGTGAGCCTGCACCGGGAGGGGTGATTCCTTCTCCCAGTGCGGTTCAAGAAGTGGCAACCTCAGGACCGGCTCAGATTTCCGGATCCATTCAGGCGGTTGTAAATGGCTCCCATGCTCCCGACGTTTGCGGTGAAGCAGGAGCTCCTCTTCCTCCAAACTGTCTGGATTATTCTGCAATTACCGTACAAATCGTTGCATCGAATGGTACGGTTGTAGCAACAACGAATCTTAATGCGGACGGGAGTTTTCAATTTGACATCGATGACCTTCCCAACAATAACTATCGTGTTCTAATCGAAAACGGTCTAGGGCTCAACCATGCTCATGAAGATTTTAATTTTGTTTATGATCCTACTTCAGATGGCGGCGTAACTCTGGTGAATGTGGGAGCTATTGAAGCAGAAAGACTCTATCTCAACGGAGGTCCGGCATCTCTGACCGGCAATGTATCCTCTCCGGGCTTTAACGATTCAGGCGTGCTTGTTACATCCGGTGGGAAATCAGGTGTAGTTGTTAATTTACGAGACCCTTCCAATGATAATCAAGTCATAGCCACTACAACAACTGACGGATCGGGAAATTATTCTTTCAGCTTTAGTGATTTAGCGAATGGTAATTATATTGTTGAGGTATTGGGTTCCGGCATTTCTGATTCGGGCAGAAGTTTCTCCGATGAATCCCAAACAGTTCGTTTTACCTTTCAAGGCAATGATCCCGGGCTAACTACTAACGTAGAGATTCCAAGAACAGATATTTTCTGGGATGCTGCAACCAGCTCATCCATAGCAGTCAGTGGAAATCTATCGAACGTAGCAGTAGTTGACTCAGATACCGTATTTACTATTCAACTGGTGAGTTCATCCGGTGCTGTATTGAATAGCACTACTATTACCGGAAGCGGTGCTTACTCTCTATCCGCTCCCAACTTAACAGCCGGAGTGTATACTGTTCAGGCATTTGCCGGAACATCTTCCAATCCAACTACTTTTCCGACATCTTCATCGGTTGTATTCACTCCGAATCCGACAGGTGGAGTCAATACTATATCCGGGACTAACATCAACATCGCTCCTAAACCGTCCGAAATTACAGGAAGAGTAACTGATGCTAGCTTGCCATATGTTCCGGGATCGGTAATCAATTTCCGTCCGGCGGCAACGCAACCCCCGGTTAATCTTCTCTATCTTCTTCAGGATGACAGCATTCGAGATTTGGCAATAACATGGTTAGGTGAATCATCTCCTGCAATCTTGACAAATTGTTTAGCCACAGGAAATGTCACTCCGACTTGCATTGGAACTCACCAAGGATCGGGACCTTGGGCATATTCCACTTATGGAAACAAAGTATACGAAGTGCGAGCTGATAATTCAGTCTATTTCCAAGCTGTAGCCGGAGTGTGGGCGTATTATATCTCTGCTCCCGGTTATCAAAATTACTGCAATGGTGGCGGAGCGGATTGTCCCAATAGCCCTATGACACTCACTCTAAATGGTCAGCCCTATGATGCAGGAAATATAACACTTACTCCTAGCGGAAATCGCTCGCAGATTGCGGGAAGCATCCGAGTTGCTGATAGACTTCTTGCCAATGATACAAGATCAGGAGTTTTAGGAGCAGTTACAAATCATGACAGTTTTAATGGAATGATGGTCGTTCTACTTGGAAATACAGACAATTCCGGCAACCCTGTCGCTCACGTTACATCCACATCGGGTGGCGCATATAGCTTCGGTGGATCCAACTCCTTCGTGGTACCCCTTTCTCCTTCATTGAATACAGATCAACTCCGTGTTGGCTATGCTCTCACTGAAGTCGGCAAATTAGCGGCAGGTGCATCTAGCACAGCACTACCCTTGGCTTTAGCTTCCCTTGTTGTAGGCGATACTCCAACGGCATCTGTTCACAAAGTAGGTGAGGCTTACAATTTCCGTCAGAGCTCTTACCAAGCTGTAGTTGTTGATCCGTTAGGTCACACTCAAAATGGATCATTTGCCATAAATACAACTTCATCGGCAACTGATAGCTATACAACTACACCTGTTGTTCACAATCAAGGAATGAATACTATTTCCCACCTTCCCAGAAGGCAAATTGTGGGAAATATTTTCAATGCAATATCCGCGGCAAATATTGGAACTGCAACTGTTCTCATTGGTAGAGCCGGGGCAAATGGCGAGTTTGTAGCCGATGTTAGAAGGGACTGCAATACTGGGCTCAGCAACAACTTTACTTGCGGAGTTTCATCCAATCGTATCCAAAACGCTGATCCTCAGAATGATCAGACATTGGTGGGACCAACTACCAATTCCAGCGGAGAATTTCTTATCAACAACATCAATCCGGGAAATTATATTCTACGGATTACAGCTGATGGTTTTGAGGATTTGGACATCGCAGTGAATGTTCCCTCTACAGGAAGCATACCAACTGTAAGCGTTCCTCTAGTTCCCAATGTGGGCTCGGGAAATCTTGCCGGTAGTGTAAGACTGCCGGGTGGACATTCCTTCACCGGAACTTACAATTTGGAAGTAGTTCACCCAGTGAGCGGAAATCGTCCGATTGGTGGAGTGCAACCGTCTTCACTTACAAGTGGATTTTCGACTTTTTCCAATGCTCCGAATTACAATATATTCAACTTGAGTGCCGGTCAATGGAAGATACGTTTCATATCTGCCGGTTACAAAACAGTGGAAGGAATTGTAAATATTCAAGCAAATACAACAACAAACTTTGATATTATTACCATGATTCCCGGCTCGGATCCTCCGGCATCAATTGCAGGTCGCGCGATAAATGCGATCAACAATACAAGTTCGGGTATGGAGGGTTTAAGTGTTCGTATTAGACCTGGTGTCAATGTTACCGGTGGTGCTGTAGCGACATATGCTGATGGATCTACTCCCATTCCAACTGTAACGACAGCTAGCAATGGTTCTTTTGCTATCAACAATGTGCCTGCAGGTAACTATACTTTGGAAGTAAGTGGTCAAGGTGTATCTACAGCATACAGAACTGTAATTTCAGCAGGTTCTGCCACTCCAAGTAGTCAGAACATACTGGTTTCACCGACATTACAGTCCGATGAAGTTCGTATTGTTCTTTCTTGGGATGCTACTCCCAGAGATTTGGATTCCCACTTAGAGTTCGGATCTGCAAGACCTGACCAAGTTGTTTGGAATGACAGAAACAAATTGGGAGGAGATGCTGTGTTGGACGTAGACGTTGTCAATGGATACGGTCCCGAGACAATCACCCTTAAAGGATCTGCATGGTCTCAAGCTAGAAGAGGATATTCTGTCTATAACTGGAGCAATGAATGCTTGCAAACCAATTGGTATGGTGGCTGTACAAAAAGAGCTCAGTTAAACGAAAGTGGAGCTGTGATTCGAGTTTACAATGCTACCGGTTTGGTTCGTTCTTACGCTGTTCCCACAAACCACAGTGGAAGATGGTGGCAGACTTTCTGTCTTAGAGGTGATCGAAGTATTGTTGATGTTGGAACAGACTCTTATTGTCAAGCTAATCAATTCTTCAACGCACCGAGTAATTAAGACTCTTAACTTGGAGATAAAATTTGGATGAAAATCTGAATTTTATCTCTCCTAAATTTTAGATAACCCGTTTGATAACAAGCGGGTTTTTTAATGCCAACCATCATCTAGAACAATCGATAAAATACTTGCCGTCATGATTCATGGAGTCTAAATAGTAATAATCATGAGTTCGCTAGAAAATATCCAAAACCATCCAAAAGATCCAGAATTGCAACTTAGTCCGGAAGAAATGAACAAGGTTGCAGAAGTGAAGAAAGGTATAAACCTAAAAGATCCCGGGGATATTCTGGGCTATGGCTCCCAAGCTCAGTCCAAGGTTTCAGAATTTGCCGACCAAGTTTTATCAGAAATCAAAACTAAAGATAGTGGTTACGCCGGTGAATTATTGAATGGACTTTTATTCAAGATCAAAGACTTGGATTTGGACAGCTATTCCCAAGAAGGGGGTGGACTGGCGAAAATCCCGCTCATAGGTAGATTGTTTGATAAATCCAGAAATTTTCTGGCGAGGTTTGAAAGTCTTCATAGCCAAATTGATAAAATCGTGGACGAACTGCACCAAGCAAGAACCAATTTAACAAAAGACATTACTTTACTCCAAGCTCTTTATGATAGAAACCTGGAATACTTCAAAGACTTGCAAATCTACATCGCTGCCGGTGATGAAAAAATAAAAGAACTGAGAGAGACTCTTCTTCCGGAGATGAAGAAAAAAGCAGAGTCCCAAGGTGATACCTTGAGTTCTCAAGAATACCAAGATATGAGCCAGATGGTGGATCGTTTCGAAAAAAAAGTGCATGATCTAAAACTCTCCAGAATTCTCTCACTTCAGACCGGTCCTCAGATTCGCTTAGTTCAAAATGGAAATCAACTACTGGTAGAAAAAATCCAATCTTCAATTCTAAATACTATACCTCTATGGAAGAGTCAGATTGTAATTACACTCGGTTTACTACGTCAGAGAAAAGCCCTGGAAGCCCAAAAGGAAGTTTCCAAAACTACGAATGATCTAATTCAGAAAAACTCTGAACTTCTCAAGTCAGGTTCGATTGAGATTGCACAAGAATCGGAAAAGGGAATCATCGAAATCGAGACTTTGAAAAAAGTGAATACTCAGCTAATGGAAACTATTGATGAAACGCTCAAAATTCAAGAAGAAGGCAGAAAGAAAAGAAAAGATGCTGAGCAAGAATTGATAAAAATTGAGAATCAAGTCAAGCAAAAGCTATTGGAGACCAGATAGTTTTTCGAAAAAATTGAAATATGTAAGGTGAATTAAAGCAATGGCATCCACATTTTTAAAATCCGATGATCCTACTCTTCCCAAGGAAGAAATTACTTGGGCAAGACGATCTCACCTAACTACACTTTTAACCTATCCACTTGCATTACTCCCATTCCCCTTTTCTTGGATTGTTCCCGGCATTGCCCTCTTCCCGCTAGCGATCTGCATATCTCGGAAGAAAGGTTCCTATTCTGCAATTCAGTCTCTCGAAGCTATTTACCTGCAAGCAATTCTTTCTTTTGGATATATTGGATTTGGATCTGCGTTTTCGGAGGATAGAGTTCTACTGGTTTTTTCTTATATTCTAATGACTTTAATTCATGGCTCATTGCTTTTGGTATCTGTCATTAAAGTAAGCTATGGAAAGAATCATAAATATCCTTTTAGTTTTATTCCGAGGTTATTCCGTTCAGTTCCGGGTAGAGAAAATTGGAAGGCATTGAGAGAAAATTTTTCCAAGAAAGAAGAATTCCAAGAGTTTAAGTCTTCCATTGAAAATCTAGACAATTTAAATCAAAGAATCAATCTTCAGATAGAAGAAATCAACGATGCCAAACTCCGCTCAACAGGAAGAATGGTTGTTGAATCTTTGGAATCCTTACGATCGGGATTATTGGACAACCCCGGAAATTATAGAATAGCTAGGCAATTTTTGAATTATTTTCCTCAGACAACCGCAGATTTATTGGAAAAATACAACAGCGTAGAAAGTAAAAATAAAAATCTTTCGTCTTCAGTGGAACAGATTGAGAAACGGAAAGAAAATCTCAATCAACTCATGGAAGATATATTCAAAACATCCGAAGATGTCAGATCCAAAATCTTGGCATCTGAGAATCTAGCATTGGATGTTGAAATCTCTTCTATGCGAAAAAACATAGAATATGGTGGGTATTGATTAAATATGCACCTAATTTAAACAGGCTCCGTATTTCGAAAATCTTCGTTGGTTCCATGAAATTTTAAAAATTCTCTAAAAATAGGATCTTCATTAACCGGATATGCGTCTCGAAACCTCATCCAATCCAAAGATGTATAAAGTGCCAACTCAGATAGCCCAATTGATTTATCACTAGTGAAGAAGTTATCTCGCAATTC
>JAFIGA010000088.1 GCA_020831715.1 Leptospira sp.
AAATTGAGTCGTCAGGGCTTCGACCCCTTGACCCTCTCCTTAAAATGGAGATGCTCTACCAGCTTAGCTAACGACTCGTGTTTTGTTCGTATTTACATGAAATTTCGAATGACCTTGTGGGTCAACGTCTTATTAGAAAAAATCTTCCTTCTCTGAAAAAAAATTACCCTAAGATAATTGTATGATCTCTATCCGGTCCGGTAGATAGAATATGCACCGGAACTCCAATCAAGTCTCTTATTGCGTTGATATAATCTTGGCAATTTTTTGGTAATTTTTTAAAATCATTGATTCCGGAAATATCCGAATTCCATCCCGGAAAGAATTTATAGACCGGCTTCACTCGGTCCAACTCCTGTGAAGGAAGATAATCCAACCGCTTTCCATCCAATTCATAACCAATAGCTACAGGTATGGAGTCATAATCACTCAACACGTCTATTTTTGTTAGAGCAATCGCATTGAGTCCATTTACTCGAATAGCATGCTTGAGCATTTCCACATCGAACCAACCACATCTTCGAGGTCTTCCGGTGGTTGCTCCGTATTCGCCACCTAACTTTCGCAATTTCTCTCCTTCTTCACCGTGAAGCTCTGTAGGAAAGGGTCCCTCGCCCACTCGAGTTATGTATGCCTTACAGATACCAATCACTTTTTGCAAGTAGTGGTAAGATACTCCTGAACCAATTAGAGCACCACCGGTTGTTGGATTGGAAGATGTCACGTAAGGATAGGTTCCAAAATCCACATCCAAGCCGGTTCCTTGGGCTCCTTCCAAAAGGATTCGCTTACCATCTTTCAATGCCTCGTTAAGATAGAAAGATGTATTGATGATTCTGTCTTTCCAAAGATCATAAAAAGCCATAAGATCCTTCCAGACATCGTCCACTTGAAGAGGATCAATATTGTAGAGTGCTTTCATCTCGGCATTTTTTTCTTCAATGATATGCTCTAGTTTTTCACGTGCCGTTTTAAGGTTCAAAAGGTCGCCCACTCGGAGACCGGTTCTCATCATTTTGTCGGCATAGCACATACCAATCCCACGTCTCGTGGTTCCGATTTTTTTACCATCCACTGATCCGTCTTCTCTTGCTCCGTCTATCAATTTGTGGAAAGGCAGTAGCAAATGCGCTGAATCGGAGACATAGGTCTTGCCTCTAACGTCGAAGCCTTCCTTTTCAATGTCGGCAACTTCTTCTAAAAAATAGGCGGCATCAATTACGACCCCATTTCCAATCACGCAGATCTTATCATCATAAATTACACCGGAAGGAATGAGATGAAACACATATTTCTTCCCTTTAACAACAACAGTGTGTCCTGCATTAGCTCCACCTTGGTATCGTACAATAATATCCGTATCCTTGGAAAGTACGTCAATCACCTTCGCCTTTCCTTCATCTCCCCACTGAGCACCTACGACTAAATTTGCTGGCATAATATCTCCTTTTAAACTTCCAACGCTTGTTCTAAACTATCTATATGGATGGCAAAACCACAAGCAGGTCTCTTCTCATCCGAAAAAATTTCAAATAAATGATCATACTGTCCACCCGTAAGAACAGGCTCCGTCTCTCCTTCCAAAAATCCTTGGAATAAAAAACCGGTATAGTATTTTAGATCTCTTACCAAGGAAAGATCAATGATCATATCCATGAAAGGATTACCCAATTCCCATCCATTCACCACTTTCTCCAAGTCACTGCATCGGGAAATCCATTCCTCTCCCATCCGCTTGGAATGATGCTTTAAAATTTCTTGAACATCCTTCCAATTTTGATTTTCTAAAAGTTCCACCAAGAGTTTTTGATCTTCCGGATCGACTCGGTTCTCAGATGACCATTTCTTGACAGAAGAAGAATCCTTGATATGGATCATATCCATCAAGCTATCAATCTCTTCTTGCCCCAATCCCTTTTCATTTAGGTAATCCAGGATCATCCGGATAAAAGAATTATTTCCCAGAACCAAGACGGCCTTTTTTTTCAAACCGGATAATTTTATGAGTTCATCTGCTTGTTGTAAGATTTCCAAAATCTTTTCCGGCCGGGAAGAGCCCAAACTTTCTGCACCCAATTGGAGGATTTCTCGGCGAGATGCATTTCTCTTTTTATGATCTCGAATTCGCTTGGAAAGGTAGAAGACATTTTGACACTCGGTCAAATGCGAAAGCCCCGCCATCCCCTTTACAACCTGCACGGTCAAATCAATTCCCGGGCTGATTTCTCTTCCCGACAAATCTCGTGATTTAAGAACAGTATCCATTTCGTCGGGGTGAATCTGATTCAGAAAACTCACGGAGTAATCCATCGCAGGAATCACTACTTCTTGGTATTCTTTATCCACCAAAAAACTTGTTAGGTCATTCAATAAACTCCGACGCTTTTTGGACTCTGTAGGACCCAGAAAATGGAATCCATCGGGTAACCATTTGGTCTCGCTATTTTTCATTGTATTCATTTCAGAAACTTCCATTACTAGATTATTTATCCTTGTTTTCTATCCAAATCAAAAAAAATTTAGATAGACAAAACGATAGCAAAACTGAGAAAATATATGTCTTGAGGAGTGAAAATGACTGAAAAAGAAGCTACATTAGGTAGATGGTCCAAAGAATTTTTTGAAAACATACATGTTCTGGCAAAATCGGGACTTACAGAAGCGGAAGCTCGCAAGATTTTAGAAGAATTTCTCATTCTTTCCAATGCAACACCCAAGCCCAAGGTAATGGAAATATTCAACGACCCTACAAAACTCGAAGAAGTAGGTGTGCTTACAGAGATGAATCCTAAACCTAGAGACTTCATGCTTCGCTTCCTCGAGCCCATTATGAAAAAATTCAAAGTGGAAGGGGTAGAGAATTTAGAACTCCTCAATCCTGTTCTGGGCAAAATTCCCGTTACATTGATATCCAATCATTTGAGCCATTTAGACGCTCCCGCAATTTTTGCCCTTTTGTATGGTTCCGGTGAACAAGGAAGAAAAATTGCCGAAAGATTGATCTTCATAGCCGGGAGACTTGCCTTCGAACCGGACTTTACCAGATTGGGATTGTATATGTTTGGAACTTTGCTTGTTTGTTCCAAAAAAGATATGGCTGATACGCCCAGTCTTTCGGACATAATGACCAAGATCAATATGCGTGCCTTCCGACAGTCTCAGAAATTGCAATCCGAAGGAAAAATCATTTCCATTTTTCCGGAAGGGACGCGTTCTCGAGATGGAAGATTGATGCCATTCGTGGACACAGTCTATCATTATGTTGCCAATAAAATCGTTCTTCCCATTTCTTTGGAAGGTACAGAAAAAATTCTTCCTACCAATGGATTTTTGTTCAACCAAGCAACAGGTAAATTAACCATAGGAAAGCCCGTGCTCGTGGGAGAACTTCCCAAGAAATTGATGGAATTCTTCCCGGACAATTTGGAACAGATTCAATTCCCCGGAAAAGGTGACAAGAAGCAATTCTTGATTGACAATTTAGCTCTGCTAGTTGGTTCCAACCTGAATAAGCACCAACATGGAACCTATCGTAACCTTTATAAGGGCGACGAGATCAAACAAAATGTACTAATTCAAGTTCCTTCCAAACCTAAAGAAGAAATTGTTATATTGGGATCCAGCAATATGAGTGTAGCCGTAGGAACACTACTTGCCAACAAAGAAGTAAAGGTCACAATCTACCACCCCAATGAAGAGGAATGTACACGATCAAACGAAGAACAAAGAGATGTGGTTCACTATCCTATCTATAAATTACCTCCCAACATGGAATTCAGTGCAGATCCATCTGTCTGTGCCAAGGCAACTCTATTTATACAAGGAACCAATCCTTGGCAGATGGATGAAGTTTATCCTCACATCAAAGCTGAAATCCAAAAAAACCAAGCACCAATTATCAACGTAATCAAAGGTTTTACCGGCTCCAATCAGGGCTTGATTTTGGAAGATCTACAAAATATATTCGGAATTGATCCCAATAGATTGGGAGTGATCGCCGGAGCCAATTATCCCGACCAAATCATGGAACGAAAGATTACCGGATTCGAGGTAGCAACCAATCACCCGGATGTGCATAATAGAATACAAGGTCTATTCAATACCGGTTATATTTTCTCTCGTCCCGCAATCAATCCTTCGGATACCAAAGGTGTTCAATTGGGTGGTGCGCTCAAGACTGTTTTTGCACTAGCCATGGGACTGGTGGAAGGATACTTCAAGAAGAATTTAGGCGGAAATGTGGACAACACTTTGTTTCATATTTCGAATAGATTCTTCCATGAAATGGTTGGAATTGGAACGGCATTAGGCGGAAAACCAGAAACTTTCCAAGGTCTATCGGGACTCACAGATTTTATGTTAGCTTGTTTTGGTTCGGACACCAGAGACAGAAAATACGGATTCGATGTGGCAAATGGAACCACTCCCGACAAGATAACCAATGGTTTTTATGGATTGAAAGTACTCCCCAATCTCATGAAGATTGATAAGGAAAAATATCCAATCCTAGCATCAGCTTATATGACAGTGATTCAGAAAGTGGATTTCGATAAAATAGCAGAAGAACTTCAATCTAGGCTACAGAGATTTTAGAGTTTTCTTTTAGAATTGTGCGAGAAAGATTCCCGGCACTTTATTCCTCGGAATAATTTGTCGGGACAGGCTCTTAATTGTTCAAATCCATATGTCGGATATCTTGTCCGGTATTTAAACGAACCAATTCTTCAGCAATGTTTACAGCATAGTCTCCGATTCTCTCCATACTAAGAATCATTCTGTAAATATCTGCGAATTCTTTTTTACTCATATCGGGATTCGCTACAAATTGATGAAATGCTGTATTACAGAGTCCATTTAACTCTTGCTCAATAGTATTAACCGATCCCATGAACCTGTCTTTTTCTTCTACAAGAGATTCAACGGCAATTCCTGCAAGTGTGATCACACGAGATAAGATCTTACACATTACTTCATTATCTTTAAACAATTTCTTTCTAACATTCCCGTTGCGAAATACTTCTGCAACATTTACGACTTGATCGCCCAGTCTTTCAATATTTCGGGTGATTCGAATACAAGATAGTGCGAAACGTAAGGGATCTTTTTTTACAATGATATCTTCACTTACATTTCCCATGCCCATTACGTTTCGAGAAGCGATTGCTTCTAAAATAGCATTTTGAGAGAGATTGTCATTTTCCTTTTCCAATTCATCGATAGAATCATCATTGGAGACAATATCCTCTGCTAACTTATAATTGTCGCATTCCAAAGAATCACCAAGTTTCAAAACTTGATCCAAGACCATCTCAGCCATATTATATAAATTCTTTCTGAGATAGAAAAATTTAGATATGGCAATTGCTGAACTCATATTTATCGACTACCTCTACCTAGCCCAAACTCATTTCTGAAACTTCTTCTGCAGTGAGAATTTTTTCAATATCGATCAATATTATGAAACGGTTATCTTTTTTTCCAACTCCAATGATATAACGGCTGGATATACCTTTCACTGATGGGGGGGGAGGATCAATCTGATTTTGTGGAAAGGTAACCACATGGGAAACCTTATCAACTATGATACCAACCGACTTTCCACCAACTTTGATTACAATCGCCCGGTCATGGGAAGAATCAACTGAGGTCTTGATATTCAACCTCTTGGCGAGATCAATCATGCGAACGACCTTCCCTCTGATATCCATAATTCCGGCAAAATAGTTTTTCGATTTTGGAACTTTGATTAAATTTTGTATCTTAACTATTTCTTCAACAATCGAAATAGGAACAGCATATTCCTCATCACCCAAATTGAAGATAATATATTGATCAATAATCTGTTTATTTGTAGCTTTACTCATGATTCCTAGAAACGGGTATAACCGTTATAAAAAAAGTATGAACCAAGGCACATAAATGACAACACTTTTATCATCAAAGGATCTCTTTTTCTGAGTGCCCAGTCGAATCCTCCCGAAAGAAAACCAAAACTCGCCAAAGCAGTTCCCAAGATCACATAGTCAAACCAGTAATTATAAACAACCCAGGCAAGACCCAGTCCTAAAATAACATCCAAGGTTTCAGCCCAGAATCTTCTACGAAAACGAGTCCAGAATGGTTCTTTTGTATATTTATTTTCCCAGCGTTTACGCATCCATTTCTGGAACCAAGTCTCTCGAGTGATTCCAAAAATATGATCGTATTTGGTAGATTCAGGGAGATCAGCTCCCCAAGGTGAGGCAAGTTCTTCTTCCTGGTAGATCCCTCTTCCCAGGCGCTTTTCTTTCTTCCCTAAAGGAGTAAGCGATATCTCATAGGCGCCACCTAAGGTATCCAAAAGGTCAGCATCAGGTAGACAGGAAAAAATATCTTTATAAGGACGAATCTTTCTTGATATAGGATAATTTCTTCCGCTGGTTACATCTTTTTCTTTTACAATGGAACCGTCTTTGATAGTGGCGGCATAATTCTTTCCATTCTCGTTAGAGATTTCTACCGAAAGACGAACTAATTTTTCATGGAAATTGAAATCAGCTTCTAATACATCTCCCGAAGGAGTATGTGCAATGAATGAGCGAGTAAAACCCGATATTGTAGAATTTTGCTTCTTCCACCAACTCCTGTACGTTTCTAGTTCGTCTAGTTCCATACTTCAACTATCGGAGCTAGTGGAAAAAGCTTAAGCAAAAACGATTACTTCTTCTTCTTGTGTCTGTTCGCTCTTCTCTTCTTCTTTCTTTTATGTGTTGCGATTTTTCTTCGTTTTCTCTTTTTACCAGAGGGCATAAAAACTCCTTAACTTATCTGTCCTGTCAGTTTCTTATTCGAGGTATTTTTGTAAACTGCGATTTTTTTTCATTTGCCCAAGCATATCTTTTATTCCATCCAAGCCTTTTTTGGACGAGATGAATAAAACATCCTCTTCTTCGACAACGACCAAATCCTCAACTCCCAAGAATGCAACCAAGTCTTTCGAGACAGATGATATCACACCACTGGAATTGTGATAGATGACTTCCTTTCCTTGGTGTTGGTTTCCGGACTTTTGAGGAAGTATCCTTTCCAGAGATAACCATGAACCGACATCATCCCATTGAAATGTTGCAGGTACCATGCAGATCCGCTTAGAACGTTCCATGATGGCTATATCCACAGGTTGAGAAGGTATAACACGGAATGATTGTCCAAGACCACCTAACGTCTTAAAAGGGAAACCATTTTCCAAAGGTGCCAATATATCATTTGCGTAGGCTCGGAATTCTTCCAAAATTAGGCTAGTCTTCCAAATAAAGATACCCGGATTCCAATACATATTGGATTTCTTGATATATCCGGTTGCTTTTTTTACATTGGGCTTTTCTACAAATTCTTTAACTTGGAGTGACTTGCCTTTAGGAAGAAATTTTCCTGTAGATATATAGCCATATCCTGTCTCGGGTCGTGACGGCTTAATACCTAACAAGACCAGATGTTCTTCCGCTTCTTGAATGGCAAGCTTCATTGTCTTCGTAAATTCCTTAACCGGATCAATGAAAGCATCCGCGGATAATACAACTTGTATTGGATCTCCAAACATTGCTTGAAAATGCAGCGAGGCAAGAGCTATGATCGGTGCTGTGTTTTTCCCTTCAGGCTCAATGATGAAATTTTTTTCCGGAAAGCTTTTCTCTTGCTCTAAAATAGCTTTCTTGAGTGAAGCATTGGTTCCAATGAAAATTCGATCTAAATCCGTGATGGTAAGTGCACGATCAATGGTTTCTTTAAGGAGAGTTTTGTTCGAATAAACTTTCCTTAATTGCTTAGGGCTATTGGTTCTAGACCTTGGCCAGAACCTTTCCCCCTTACCACCCGCCATGATTAAAACAACGGGTTTATCGGAATTTTTCACGCAGTTGGGTTCTCCTTAGGAGGCTCCTCAACATGAAAACGGATTGGTTTTGCGGGGATAATTGTTGAGATGGCGTGCTTATAAACCAGGTTTTGTTTGGTTTCATTCTCTAGAATGATTGTAAAATTGTCAAAACTCACAACCCTTCCCTTCAAAGGTACACCGTTCAGAAGATAGATCGTGAGATCTATTTTTTCTTTTCTTGCCGTGTTAAGTAATTGGTCCTGTATGTTGTTTTTTGCGGACATAGTGCTATTCCATTATTTTATTTTTTATTTTTTTTTAGCAACTGCAATTCAACGAGAGTCCCAAGAGCATAATCCCACGAAACCGGCCTTATAAGTGGTTCCTTTCGAAACCAAGTGATCTGACGCTTGGCATAGTTTCTGTGAGCCTTGGCAATCTCTTCGTAGAATGATTCAACATTCAATGTACCATCTATATAGTCAAGGGCAAAATTATATCCCAATGATTTTAAACCCGGGCAATTTCTCCCATATCTAAGAGAAATAGATTTTGCCTCTTCTATCATGGGCTCCAATATAGATTTTGCCCTTTGGTTGATTCTTTCATAAAGAATTTTCCTATCCCAGTCAATAAATAATCCCAAAATACTGACACCGGGAATCTCATCCAAGAAGCCACCTTCGGTTTTTTCACCTAACTGTGACCACTTTTGACCCGAAAGATTTACTTCCAATGCCCTCCTATAACGATAAAAGTCATTGGGAGATATCTTTTGGTAGGCATGCATATCCAAACTTTCCAATTGATGTAAAACTTCCACATCGGATAAATTATTGACTATTTGACGAGTTTCCTCAGATATTTTAGGAACAGGATACATTCCGTAAAGAAATGCTCTTAGATAGAATCCTGTTCCTGCCATAAGTATAGGGATTTTGTTACGTTTAAGAATTGACTGGACAGATTCCCTAGCCATGTGGCGAAAAAGATTTGCATCAAGGTTTTCATCGGAGTTGAGATAGCCGACCATAGCATGAGGCATGAGCGAACGCTCTTCTTCATTGGGTGCAGTTGTACCTACAGGAATATCCTTATATACTTGACGAGAATCAAATGAAACTACTTCGTATACATCCGAATCCAGACTTGTAACCAATTTGGTCTTGCCGGATCCGGTGGGTCCTGTGAGGATTACGATACCGGGAAGAGAATCTTCCTCAGTCATCATCTCCTGTTTCTACAATAGGTTTCGCGTTGGCGTTCTCACCGGTTTCACTATCTTCTTCGATGAAGGCATCTTCATCTTCATCATCTTCGGATTGCTTGCGAATATTATCATCCTCATCATAGTCATAATCTGAGGCTCTAAGTGCCGCTTGCCTGGACCGGAGTGCAGGTTTCGCCATCTGGTCGGCTCCACATTTAGGACAGAGTTTTTCAGGTTTATTGAGGTCATAGAATTTTGTTCCACAACTATAGCAGGTGAATTTCTTGCCTAGTGGGTTATTTGGATCTATGATCACTGATGTCGATTCTGATTGAGTTGCCTTAGAAGACTTTGTCGACTTAGATGCCTGACCTTTCTTGGAAACGACCTTCTTGGAAGGTTCCTTAATGGATGCTTTCTTGGATGCAGCCTTCTTTTTAGGCGCAGATTTCTTAGCCGAGACCTTGGAAACAGACGACTTGTTCGCGGTTTTCTTCGTAGCAGGGGTGGTCTTTTTGGATGCCACTTTTGTTGTTTTTTTCTTTGCTGCCATAGCTTTTAAATTCTTAGACTCTCTAATTTAATATTTACCAAAAAAATAAAATCTTTTTAAGGACATAATTTGAGAACCAATTTTACTGACAGCTAGTTTACAGAAAAGAGAAATTTTATTCGCAAGGAAAAAAATATGATACATTTGAGTGTAAATGTAAACAAAATCGCTACCCTTCGCAATTCTAGAGGAGGTAATATTCCTAATTTAATCGACCTCTCCAGAAAAATCATGGATTATGGAGCGCACGGGATTACAATTCACCCCCGCGAAGACGAAAGACATATTCGCACTTCAGATATTCTCCCACTTCGCGAAATGATCATCGATTACAACAATGCGAATCAAACTTCCGTAGAGTTCAATATGGAAGGAGAACCTAGCCCAAGATTTTTGGAATTGGTTCTTCTGGCAAAACCCGACCAGGCAACACTCGTCCCCGTAACACCCGGTGAAATCACATCAGACCATGGCTTTGTTTTCGAAAAAGACAAAAAGGCATTGGAACCAATCATATCTTCCCTAAAAAAAGAAAATATTCGAATATCCTTATTTGTAGATGCAGGTGTACAAGATCTACAAATCGCCAAAGATATGGGAGCCGATCGCATCGAACTCTATACTGGTCCTTATGCGGATGCCTTTGATAAAAATCCGGGTGATCCCAAGTTGGCTAAGGCAATGCTTTCTCGATTTGAATTCACGGCAAAATCCGCACAATCTCTTGGTCTCGAAATCAATGCCGGTCATGACCTAGACCACGAAAACCTAACTCTATTTCGTAATCTCCCAGGTCTCATAGAGGTATCTATCGGTCACCGACTCATGTCCACTGCCCTCGAATGGGGTTTGGAAAAAACTATCAAAGAGTATCTAAGGGTATTGAATTTTGATAGTTGAGGATTTAAGAAAGAGATTCAGGAGTTTGCCGTTGGCAAAGGGGGTGCCGGCTTGTTGGGAAGCTGCCGGCATTTGGGTGCTCACATTCGTTCGCAAATGAGTTCACCACCACAGCACCAATTGCTTTGCAATGTAGTGC
>JAFIGA010000089.1 GCA_020831715.1 Leptospira sp.
GAATTGAGTATGTTATTCAAAAGCATCCAGAGGCACATCTACTTGTAATTGGTCAGTACATCAATCAATTGGAAGAGATATCCCAACATTTTAAGATGCCTTTGATTACCGGTAAGACTCCACTCGGTGAGAGACAGGAACTGTACCAAGCATTTAGAACCGGTGAGATTAAGCGTTTGGTGGTAAGTAAGGTGGCGAACTTTTCTATCGACTTACCGGACGCCAACATTGCTGTTCAGGTATCGGGAACATTTGGTTCTCGTCAGGAAGAAGCTCAGAGATTGGGACGAATTTTGCGACCAAAATCGGAAGACAATACGGCAGTGTTCTATTCATTGATTTCTCGAGATACCAATGAAGAGAGATTTGGACAGAATCGTCAGTTGTTCTTGACTGAGCAAGGTTATGAATATGAAATTTATACCCTGGATCAGTTCAGAGAGTCCGTTCAATCCGGTGAGCCGGCAACAGTTTAATTTTAAAGACGATTGTAAATTGTATTTAGGAGTACAGGATGAAATTGGTAGCTAAGAGACTGGATGTAGTGGAACCTTCCCCTACGCTTGCGATCACTGCGAAAGCAAAGGCGTTGCAAGCGCAAGGAATTGATGTGGTTGGATTCGGAGCAGGGGAGCCCGATTTTGACACCCCCGATCATATCAAAGAAGCCGCTAAAAAAGCAATGGATGCAGGAAAAACGAAATACACGCCTGTGTCCGGTACTCCCAGTCTTAAAGCCGCAATCATTGATAAACTTAAAAAAGAGAATGGATTGGAATACAAGCCCAATGAAATCATTGTGGGAACCGGCGGTAAGCAAGTAATCTACAATTTTTTCATGGCTACTCTGAATCCTGGTGATGAGGTAATCATTCCTGCTCCTTATTGGGTGAGTTATGCGGATATCGTTCGTTTGGCGGAAGGTGTTCCGGTCATTGTATCCACAACTCCTGAGGCGAATTTTCAGATCACCCCCGAACAACTGAAAGCCGCAATCACTCCCAAGACCAAGGTTTTCATCTTCAACTCACCTTCCAATCCTACAGGGGCGGCTTATTCCAAGAAAGATGTAGAAGCTCTTTGTAAGGTTCTGGAAAATGAAGAAATCATCACTCTTTCCGATGATATCTACGAAAAAATCATCTATGACGGTTATGAGTTTATCAATCCGGCAATGATCAGCGCCAAGATGAAAGAAAAAACTTTCGTCATCAATGGTGTATCCAAGGCTTACTCCATGACCGGTTGGAGAATTGGATATGGTGCGGGCAATGCTGAGATCATCAAAAACATGGATACCATGCAAGGGCAATCTACATCCAACCCAAGTTCCATCTCCCAAGCCGCCGCCGAAGAGGCACTCAAGGGAGATCAATCTTGTGTGGAGACAATGAGGGTAGCTTTCGACAAGAGAAGAAAACTCATTGTGGATCTTTTGAATGAGATTCCCGGTTTTCGTTGCAATCTTCCACAAGGTGCATTCTATGCATTTCCCTATATTGATGGGGTTTACCAATTTCCAAAATTCGCGAAGGCATTAGCTGAGTCAGGTGAGACTTCCAAGAGTAAATTCTTCTGTGATAAGTTATTGGATGATTACAAAGTTGCGGCTGTCCCCGGTATTGCATTCGGAGATGACAATTCTCTACGACTATCTTACGCGTTAGGTGAAGATGATATTCGGAAAGGATTGGATCGGATTAAGCAAATGGTGCTGGATCTTCAATAGTTTCCATTCAGTGAGCCATTGAGAAATCAATATGGAGACCTCGGACAAAACGAAATTACACTCTCATTCGAGCATGCCTTGGATGAGAGTTTGTTTTCGGAGGACTCAGTCTTTATCCTTAGCGATCTTAACGAGCTTTATACTGGTTTCCACTAGTATTTACTCGCAGCACAAATCAACTAAACAACCATCTGCTCTTCCCAAGAATCACGAAATATTCATTAATGATTTTACCGTTCCTCTTCATTTGGCTCCCAGCAAAAAATCAGAAGTAATCAGAACAATTGGTTATGGAGCCAATATAAAATACGATCCGGAATTTCTGGTTGATCCCAATCCTCATTGGCTTCCCATTGTGGATGAAAAGGGAGTGTCCGGATTTGTTATGCGAGCTCAGATCTTGGAATTCCCATCGAATAAAAGATTCGCATTCATATCCAAGGATATCAACCAAAAGATACTTATCCTACGGAAGAATCCTAATCTAGTCAATAGCTACGAATTGGTTGAATATCTCTTTCAAGTTGTTACCGAGGGAGATTTCACAGGGAATGAGTATTTATTTCTCAAGACAAAAGGGGGAGAGGCTTTAGCACTAATGATTCAGACTACTCCCGAGCAGTCGATCGATCCTATCTTTTTTCGAAAGTATGAAAAATACCTCACAAAGGGCAGTGATAAAAAAATACGTATGGATGAGAATTTCTTTTGGAAATACTCATCGTTGAACAGTGATACTTTTTATGGAGATGTATCGGCACAACTTGCTGTTGAATTTACTCCTGTGCCCCATTGCAAGGGAGACCCCGGTTGCTTCTTGGACTATATCAATTATACTTATCTGAAGTATCTGGGAAACTTTCCATCCGGTAAAAAATCAAACCAATACACAAACGATCTAATTAAACTCACTGCAGATTTCATGAAGGATAAGGATGAGATTCGCTGTTTTCCTCCTCTCCCCAAATACTATTGGACCAGCTTAGAAAGAACCAAGTTTAGAATCCAATATCTAAAACCTCAAGCACAAAAGAAAATGTCTACTTATATAGAAAAATTGGAAAAGGAATGCTTCCCATCTTACAAAGGATAAAGATTAAATATCTTTTATATTGCAAAAAAATCCAAGGAGGCAGATTCATTGAGTCTCAATTACAAAATTTATAAATCCCAAAATAACACCCAATCAGAATCCGGCTCTCATTCCAATAATGATTCCAAATACGATCCGAGACCGCTTATCATTCTTCACGGATTATTCGGCTCATCAAAAAACTGGGTATCGATAGCCAAGTCTCTGAGTAAAAATCGCGATGTCTATGCACTGGATCTTCGCAACCATGGAGATTCCCCTTGGCATGATACCCATAGTTTGGAGGATATGGTTGAAGATTTACGTGAATTCATAGAGGCACGGAATTTGGATCA
>JAFIGA010000092.1 GCA_020831715.1 Leptospira sp.
TATATCACCTAGCCCACGTTGAAGGATGCAGTAGATACCTGTAAATCCGGAGAAAAACTTTTCATCATCTAAATCAAAATCACATCTATCGGATACGAAAAACAGTGAATTCTCATGATACAAGGTAACATCTTCACTGTAAACAGAACCGTGACCGGGGTGATCCAACTCAGCGGAACTTCGAACAATTTCCATCACTTTTTTTTCTACATCGTGAAAACATAATATGGATAGCAAAGTCATAGGAACATCTACAATGGGTTCTTTGTTTAACAGGGAGTTGATTCCCTTTTTGCTTCCCAAGACAGGGTATCTCGCATTTTCTTGATGCACATTGTATACACCTGCACGTTTGAGACGATTCCATACTCTATTATAGTATTCTCTTCGAAAGATTGCAGTGATCTTGATGGCTTTGTATTTTGGAATCATTCTGCAATTTCCTCATCATCATCCGAGTCTATGGTTTTACTTCTACTTCTTTCCACCCAGAGTCCTATGCTAAGAACGGAAAGGATAGGGCAGACGGAAGCCATGGCTAGAATTCCAAAACCTTCCACAACCCCAACTTGACCTCCCACTCCCAAACCCAATGCAAGGACAAGAGGAACCGTAATGGGGCCTGTGGTCACACCGGCACTATCCCAACCAATATTCACATATTCTTCACTACTAAAAAAAGTGATGCTCAATAATAAAATATAAGATGGAATTAAAAATAATGCGATAGGAATATCAAATAGAATCTTGGATACACCCAACATGATTCCCGTACCCACTCCAAAGGATACGGACTGCATTAGACTGGACTTTTTAAATGTTCCCACAGTGATTTCTTCTACAGTTGTGCCCAGAGCATTCAACGCAGGCTCAGCAAGCGTTGCACCAAATCCCATAACAAAGGCAAAAATCAATACGACCAGTATTCCTGTTACACCATTCTCCTGACCATAGATGGGACCGTGTGTTGGTATATAATTGTAGACTGAAAATTTTTCCAGAAAATGGTCTTCTTCATAAGGAACGGTTTTTATTTTCTTATCTTCCTGAAGGTAGAAGAATTGTTTCTTTTCACCATACTCATTGATAGATGTCTGCACTATTGCCGGGTCAAAATTCTTCAATTCTTTCTCACTCTCAGTTAGAGGAATTGACTGAAATGCCGCAGGGAGTTTAGAGCCAACTTGAGTCCCCAATTTTCCCAGACCCAATTCAATACCTAAATTGAATAGACCCATCCCGATTACGGCTAGGAAAATCCCGAGGAAAACTTCATCTGCATTTCTAAGTTTTTCTCTTAGTATAAATAATAAAAATAAAAATAAAAATCCGGAAAGAGGGATTATTGCCTGTAAGGCGGCAAGGAAGCTAGTTGATAAACTATTTTGGATTGAAAATGCCGGAGTTGTAATTGGATCATTGATAAGGCTTTTTTTGCTATCGGATCCAATAGTCTTCTCTTGGTCTTCATCCAAGGCATCCAATCCACTTGTGATGCTGAATTTTTTAGCCAGGTAATCTTTGTAGCCATCTTCACCATCAAACAAGAAAAATATTTTATCTTTGTCTTGGCTTAAGTTTAGGAAAGCTTCCTTACTGATGGGAGCAGGAACAGAAGAAAGAAATGTAGTTCCTAAAATCAATACTGCTAAAATCGGAAAAAGGGAAGCCAAGGTTACCACTCCGAAACCGGACGTACTCGAACCGGAATCTCCTGTAACTCGCGATATTCCTATTCCTAAGGCAACAACCAGAGGAACTGTTACCGGTCCTGTAGTAACAGCGCCGCAGTCCCAAGCAAGTCCTGTGAGACTTATCATATTGGGGTCAAAATATGCCCACACTGTAAAAGGTAAAATAATTCCCAGCATGGTAAAGATCAAAGGCTTGAGCGACCAATTAAAAAGGAAGCGAAGCATACCAAATATAACAGCCGTTCCGACTCCTATTCCTACGGAATAAACCAGGTAATCTGCCATGCGATTGAGAAGAAGGAAAAGTAGAGGTGCTTCCCAAGGTAGAACGGAGGATCCTGCAGTTTTTAATACTCCGATTGCAGGTTCAGCAAGGGTAGTTCCTGCTCCTAGGAGAAAAGAAAATATAAGAATGGTCGCTAAATTGGATTTTTGCGGAAGTCGTATTCCTAGAGATTCCCCCAGTGGCATGAGCCCCAGGAAAAGTCCTTCCAAGAAGAAGGCAAGGCCGAAAATCACCAAGGCAATTCCACCTGAGATTATCAAAGCATCAGTAATGGGAATCTGCAGGGCGAGAGTCTGAAAAAGAACCAAATAGGTTACTATCAAGAATACTGCCTTGATTTGTTCGGCTATTTTCTTACGAATGAAAGGAAGGACAAGGCTCATTGCCTCCATAAATCCTATCTTTACGTTTTCTTCCTTGCGATTGGTTGCCATTCAAAAAAAAATTAGTAGGTGAGGGTTATTCGTAAATCCTTTTTTTCCCAGCAGAAAAATAATTCAAAATGAAGATAGGAATATTTGCTGGCACAGAAGCAATTGCTTTGCGATTTTGGGGATTGGTCTACCAAGCTTGCCACCCCAATTGGTTTAAAGGGAATCCAATTCTTCTTTGGATAATCCTGTTATATCTTGAATCTTTTGGATGCTATCTCCATATGATTTCATTTTCTTAGCAGTCTCGATTCTCGCAAAATGACTTCCACGATCCATACCTTCATCTATCCCTTTTGCAATACCTTTTTCTAAGCCCTCGTTCATTCCTCTTTCAAAATGAAAAACAAGTTCATAGGCATAGTCTCTGTCTTTTTTGATCTTGTCTTCCAGCTTGCGCTTTTCTTCTGAATTGGAAGAATAGTATTCTAATATTTTGAATAGATTATTCATGTCCGGTGTTTTATCTACGACCATATTTATATCCTCCTTTTTCATCTGACTCGTGTTTTTTAGAGAATACAGCCAGCAATCCAATTTTGATTTTAAATCCTTGATTGTTTTGGAAAATTTAGAAAGTTCCAAAAATACTACAACCAAGTCTTGGGTTAACTCCAACCTGGGATTTGTCTCCTCACGAAGAGTAAACCTGTTT
>JAFIGA010000098.1 GCA_020831715.1 Leptospira sp.
ATAATGGAAAGAAATGGTCCATCCATGAGAGTTAATCCCAAATCTTTCAAATGAGTATTCGGTTCAACCAAGATCACTTCACATAATTCATATTTAATTTTTTCTTTTTCACATGCAAAGATTTCATTTAATTGATTCAAAGAAGCATAAGTTGCATTCAAAATACGTGAAGAAGAAAAGGCTTTTCCACTCTTGGTTGTCAAATCATAGAATTCATTCTTAATTTCTGCTTTATTTACTTCCTCTCCAAAAAGCATAGTTACTTTATTCTTTTTTAATTTTGTCAGTAGACTAGATGCTAAAATTTTAGCGTCGTAGGTATATTCTTTGGTTTTGTAACTGGCGATTACTTGATCACTATTAAAGTATTGTTTGGTTACCACAGGCTCCCAAGGTATTTCGGCAGCATTGCAAAAACTTTCAAATTGATCCGAAGAAGTAAGAGAAAAGTTTTTGGATATTGCATAAATCTTTTCAAATTCTGAATAAACACAGTATCCATAGTTTTCGTTGAATCTTTCAAAATATTCTCTGGTTTTTCGAGCAGTAGCCAAGCTTCGCGGATAGTGATACCCGTTGTGTATTCTGGCTTGGTTGATATAAGAAGCTCTTTGAAATGCTTCCTTATCTCTTTCCAATACTAATACATTGGCTCCTTTTTTTGACAAGAAATCAGCAGCAAATAATCCATAGAATCCGGCTCCTATAATAATATAATCATATTTCATGCTTTTTTAAAAAGTGGCAATTCGGGATGTTCGGTATATTGCATGGAAATGCTTTCTTCTTCACTTTGCATTTTTTCTAATTCTGCTTTAATATCCTCAAATTCTTTCTTTTTGATTTCGTAAAATTTCATGGTTAATTTTGCTTTTTCTTGAATTCCTTGAGGTGTTAGTAAGTAAGCGTAAGAGAGTTTGTTTTTGTTATTTTTAAAATTACGAGCCTTCACAAATCCTTTTTCAACTAGGGCTTGGAGACAGTAATTTGTCCTTCCTAGACTTATGCCCAATATTTCAGCGAGATCTCTCTGTGAAATATTGGGATTGTCCTGCAATTGCCTTAAAACTTTATGTTGCAACTCAGGTAGCATTTTTTTCCTCTAATTGAGAAATTTTCAAATACAGCGATGCCATTACAATGAGAAGAATAAGGAAAAGTAAACTAGCCAAATCTTCAAATCTTTGCATAGCAAAACCCAAAGGCAAAAGAATTAAAACATTAACTATAGAGAAAGCGATTGTAACAGATGCATGCGATTTCCATTTACGAGCTAAAATTTGATAGGCGTGTGAGTTGTGAGCATTAAAAATTTTCTCTTTCTTTTGCAACCGTTTAAGGATTGTAAAAGTTGCATCCATCCAAAATAATGAAGAGATAGTAAGCAGAGTCCAAATAGAAATATCAACTACTAAATAAGCATAGGAAGCAAAAGCCGCTATTACATAACCAAGAAAGCCACTTCCCGCATCACCCAAAAACACAACCGCTCGTGGAAAATTCCAAATAATAAAACCCAATGTAGCCACAGAGAGAAGTATCAATTTATAAAAAATTTGTTCCCCTCTGTTCTCGTAAGCAAATAAGATTGCGAGAGCACTAGAAAGAAATACAGCTTCCATCCCTGCAATACCATTGATTCCATCCATGAAATTAAACAAATTGATAGACCAGACAATTCCCAATATCCAAAGTCCACAGAGAAATGCAGGAAAGAATATTCCGAATCCAAAACTCGCTGCCCAATCCTGAAACGGATTCCACATCCAAATAATAATGAAAAAAGAAGCTATGAAATGGATGCTCAATCGAACGCGCCTCTTGGTGGATTGAAAATCGTCCATTAGCCCAACACAAAACACAAAAAGGGAACCTGCTAAAAGAAATACATCTCCCATATTGGTTTTCTGAATCAAAATCCATAGGAAGGATAGTCCTATGAAAAACGAAAGGAATATCCCCACCCCACCGGCTCTGGGAGTAGGAATGCTATGAGAACTGCGTTCATTAGGTCTATCTAAAATTTCTTTGGCACGAAGGGCTTTTTGCCAATACCATACAATTAGAAAAGATAAAAGAAATGTTACCCCAAATAGTACATAAAAATTAAATATTGGCATCATTATTAACATAGGGGCATAGCTCCGCCCCGTGACTTACATTAAATTTAAAAAATCTATTGATTCTGTCAATCTAATTTGTTCATTTATTGAACAATGAATTGACCATATTCTGAATGCATTCCCGGGTGGACTGCGGAGGCTTCCAATTTAAAACTTCTCTTGTATATGAGTCGTCGACATATAAAGAATTACTCAGCCTTTCCCATTTGCCGGATTGCCCTGTGACTCGGCTCAATGTGGAACCAAGGAAGTGTGGGATTCGCAAAAAGTAATTTCTTACGCCCAGGGATTTTCCTATGAGTTTAGCCAATTCTTCGGTGGACAAAGGTTGGGGATCTTGCAGCAAAAATGTTTGGTTGTGAGATCTTGTGTTGGTAATGATAGTCTGCAGAAATGATTCCAGATTTTCCAAAGAAAGAATGCTTCGCTGGTTGGATTTGGTGGATAGGGGAACCGGTTTTTGGGACTGAATCCAACGAACTAAAGAAAGCATATTCGCCTTGGGATAGTTTCCATAAAGCAAGGGCGGTCGCAAAATTGTGTAGGATTGATTGTTTTTGTAAGTAAAGGTCTTAACCAAATCTTCTGCTATTAGCTTAGTCTTGCCATAAAAATCGATTGGTTTGGGTACACTCAATTCATTGTAGGGCTCATCTCTCCCTTCGCCCAAAGCCTTGATGGAAGAAAAATAAATAAAATGCTCTATACCCAACTCCACGGAAAGATCCAATATCTTCTGAGTGTAAATTACATTTGCCTTTTCATAATCTTCATATCGATTGGAGTCTTGGTGAGCGAAGCCAGCAAGATGGATCAGTTTCTTAACCGAGTGATTGGAGCTTGTATAAGAATTCAATTCATTTCTATTGATAGAAATTAGATTGTATATCTTGGAAAAATTTGAGTCCCGTAGAAAACTTCCAACAAAACCGGAGGCACCGGTTAGATAAATATTTGGTTTATCATCTTTCAACTTCGTTTGGATCTTTGAGTTTGGAAGGAATGATGAGTTCTGCGGCGACTCGTTTTCTTGGATTGTCTTGGGAAAGATAGTCCATTACCTCGTAAAGGAAAACCTTTCCTCCTACTTGGTATGTAGCAATCTGTACAATCGAAAGTCCGGTTCCCATAGAAAACTCTTCTCCGAAATATCGTTCATCAAAAACATTATTCAATCGAACAAATGGCTCAAATACTTCGTTTTCCATTTCTTCCGGAACACCCGTGATCCCACCTTCCATTTTTTGAATATCGTTCATAAGAACCATGGATAGAGAATTTCGCGCCTTAAACATAGCAATATGAATTTTAGAATTCGCGGGAGAGTATTTGAAAGCATTCATCAAAAACTCACGAATCACCATGCCCAGAACCACTTTGTTAAAAATAACTGTTTTAGGGATATCAAATCTTCCCATGACGATTGCGTGATTTTTAATTTTGCGAAATGATTCCATTTCCTTTACAGTAGCATGAATGATTTCTTTGAATTCTTCTTCTTGAATTTCTTCTTGTTGGTATACGTTTTCATAGCCTCTTCGAATATTTTCCACATTGTCCAACCAAGAGTGGATGTTTGTAATAGAGCTAAATATACGATTCAATGTTTTCGCAGGAACAGATGCAATATCTCCGTCGTTTTTCTTTTGGAGTTCCAATAATTCGATGAGAGAAACAAGACTACCCAAACCCATTCCTTGCAGGAGAGAATTTTTCAAGTTGGCAATGAGGGTTTTTCCGAGATAGACCTTATCGGCTAATTTATTGTGCTCTTTCCAGATCAGCCATTCCAGTTCATTGCGCATTTTCTCCTCTGTTTCACCAACAAAAGTTAAATGTTTTTTCTTTTCCAAATACAAGGAAGAAGAATGCTTAAGCTTACCAATGAGTTCCGGTTCATCAATGGGCTTGGTTAGAATTTCAAATACCTGGGCTGTTTTTCTATTGATGGACAGAGACTCTTCTTTTGTCTTGGTAGTCAAAATAAAAACCGGATCCGGATCCTGCTTGCGAATTGTTTTAAGAACATTGATAACGTCCAGACCCGGAAAGTCTGTATCTAAAATAATAATTTCCGGTTTTACCTGAGACAATTGCACGAGTGCATTTCCTATGTCGGTAAAGAACATAGGGGTAAATCCGTTCGCCAATAATTTCGAATTCAAATCATTGGAAACAGATTCATCACGATCAATGAAAAATATATAGTGATCGGTTGAGGGAGTTACAAAATCAGGGATAGCCAATATTTTATTACATCTCCAAAATTTGCTTAATAATATCTAAAAATTGAGGAGGGCGAAAAGGTTTTACAATCCAGCCATCAGCACCCGCATCTTTACCTCTTTGCTTCATTTGATCTTCCGATTCTGTAGTTAGAGTCAAAATTGGTACTTCAGTATTGGACTTTCGAATTTCCTTGATCATTTCGATACCATTCATATTCGGCATATTGATATCCGCAATGACTAGGGATAGATTGCTGTTTTCATTGAATTTCTTGACTCCATCCAATCCATCAACGGCAAGAACAACCTCGTATCCACCAATTTCCAAGGTTTCCTTTACCATCTCTCGCATTGTATCCGAGTCATCTACTGCTAAAATTTTTATTGCCATGTCTTACCTCTCACTTAAAAAAACGTAACTTTTTCAGGGAATTCATAATATCTTGCCAGACCAAATTCCCGAATAACATAATTCTTACTATAACCAATCAAAGTCTCACTCGAACCCAATATTAAAACACTATCCGGTGAAAGAGATTTTTTCAACTTATCAAATATAGCAGGACGAATCTGTTCCGGAAAATAGATCACAACATTTCGACATAAAATAATATCAAATCCATTGGGATAGGGATCGGTAATTAAATTATGCTTTTGAAACCGAACCTTTGATCGGATCACATCAGACAATTGCCATTCTCCACTATCGAGTTTTTGGAAAAATTTTTCCCTAAATCTTGCGGGAAGTCCCCTATCGGTTTCAAATTGGGTGTATCTACCATTCTGTGCTTTTGCGATTGTCGCCGGGGATATATCTGTCGCCAAGATTTCCAAACTCTCGAAAATAGATGGAAATTTTTCTGAAATCATCATTGCGATTGAGTAGGCTTCTTGCCCTGTGGAACAAGCCGAACTCCATATCTTCAATCTATGCCCTTTCAATTGAAATGGGGTTAGCATATTTCGTTCCAACCACTCCGGAATAATCTGCATCACAAGTGCATCATATAGACTCTCGTCTCTAAAAAATCTAGTCTCGTGAGTAGTTATCTGGTCAATTACCTTTCCGATGAATTCAGTATCCAATCCTTGATCCAGTTTATTACAAACTTCATCATAGCTTTCCAACTTATAATTCTTCATTATATCGGAAAGTCTGGATTCCAACAAATAGAGTTTATCGTCTTCTAATTTGAAACCGGTCAATCTTGCGATAGACTCGACCAGTCTCTTATGATCTCCTGCCATTAGTGTGCTACTCCAATTAAATATTCAATACGCTCGGCAATATCGTTCAATGCCAAAACCTCATCCACAATTTTCTCACTGATTGGTCTCTCAGGCATCCCGTATATTAAGCAAGATTCTTTGTCTTGGCCGATTATATATG
>JAFIGA010000099.1 GCA_020831715.1 Leptospira sp.
ATAAGAAAGAATCGAAGAACTGCATATGCGAAGGTAGTGTTAGTATTCATGATGAAAAAAACAAAAAATCTTTTCTCGTAAATGAAGGTGGTGGCGCAACATAGGGCAGAGATGGAACTCTAAAGGAAGAGTCCTATAAAGAATTTATCAAGAAAGAAATTGCCTTACCCGGATTTCAAGCAAAGATAAAAGAATCTCCGATGCTAGCGAACTGTCTTTCTTGTCACACTCCCCAAGGATGGGAACAAAAGGGTATATTGAAAGACGAAAAATACGCAAAATAAAACAATAAAATTGTTAAAAGATTTATTTTTCACTTCGACCTAGGTGATCGCGCCTTGTAACTCGGTATGGGTTTTCAAGGCTGTCCATCATCGATTCCAGACTCTTTCTACGTTCTTCCGTTAGTTCATCCATTCGCTGTACAATGGGACAATCCTCATCCATTTCACAACAAAATTCTTGGTCACAATTCTCTCGTTCCTTTTTCAGTTCCGGAAAACTCAGTAACAGTTCGTCCGGATCCAAATGCAATATTCCCCATTCTTTGATACCGGGTGAGTCAATTAATATTGTGCCATCCTCAAGAAAGAGTGCCAATGAATTAGTTGTTGTATGTTTTCCCTTATGTGTCGAACCACTCACATCATTTGTTGGCTGGCTTTTGGTTTGTGTAAGCAGATTTACCAATGTGGATTTTCCTACTCCCGAATTACCTGATAAAAAAATATTTTTACCTGAAATAAATTCCTGGAGAGAGGCAAATGATTTAGCATCATCCATAGATATAATAAAAATTTTATAGCCTAATTCTTGATAAATGTTTGTTTTTGCTAAAATATCTTCTTGAGAAACCAAATCCTTTTTTGTAAATACAATCACAGGTTCCATATCGGATATGGATACTGCTGCCAAAAACCGATCAATGAATCCAGCCTTGGTCTCAGGTTCTGCGAGAGAAGCCAAGACAAGTGCATAGTCAGCATTTGCACAGAGAGCATGGGCATCCTTTCGACTGGATTTTCGATGGAGGATAGACTTCCGTTCCCTTTTAGAATGGATGATCCATTGACCTCCTTTATATTCAGCATCAACCATATCTCCCACTACAAATGGATGTCTTTCATTTTTTGTAGCGGTTCGAAGATTCCCCTTAAGCTGCGCGAGATTGCTTCCATGTTGAGGAGAGTAAATCTCATAAAAAGCACCAAAAATTCGAGATATTCGAAATAAGGACAAGTTGCTGGGCATGTATTGAAAATTTCACTTGTAGAACTTTTGACAAGAAAATAATCTAAGCAAGAGAGAAGATTATGAAAATATTAAGTGGATTTCGAAAGCTCACCTACAAAAGAGAATTAGAGGTTTACCTCACACTCAACGTTCTCTGCCAGATTGCCTTGCTCATTCTATATTTTGGATGGAATGTTCCCTATCAACTAGGTGTTGGACTTGTTATAATCAATGTTTTTATTTATTTATTTCAGATAATTAGGCATAGAAATAAGAATGTGCAATTTGATAAGATTCTTAACAAAAGCTACAAGAGAGTTGACATTGTAGAATATCTAACATCATTGGATGAATTCAAGAGTTCACTCATTTCTTTAAATGAACCGGAAGATGTTGCGAACATGAGTTCCAACTATATCAAACAAATTCTTAAATCAAAACATGCCCATGTATTTCTATGGGATGAACAAAGTGGAAGCTTTCATCCAAAACCGGAGCCGAGTGATCCCAAGTTAAATATTTCTTTTTATGTTTACGATCCATTTATTCTTTGGCTCTCTGATAATCCTCGTTTGGTCTTAAAATCAGATCTGGAAAATTTATTGGGTCACATGGAAAGTACATTAAAAAAAGGATATGAGTTCTTCGAAAAGACCAATTCAAAAATAGTAATACCGTTGGTATTAAACAAAGGGTTGTTGGGAATTCTATCAATAGGTTCCAAAAAGTCAGATGAAGAATATGATATGGAAGACTACGATCATCTTTCGGAAATAGTTGAAGTTTCGGTTTTAAGTTTATCCAACTCAATTTTTTACAAACAACTTATTTCTATGACTGAAAATCTGGAGGCTAAAGTAAAGGAAAGAACCAGGGAATTGGAAGAAACACAATCCCAATTGGTTATGTCCGAGAAGATGGCTTCTTTAGGTGTGATGGTTGCAGGTATTGCCCATGAGATCAATACTCCGGCGGGTGTAATCAATGCGGCTTCGGATAATTTGAATGAGAATATGCTTTATACATATAAAAATGTCAATAATTTGTACGAATATCTGAATGTTCATGAAATACGAAGACATTTTCGTAAGATTTTAATTCGACTTCTCCATGACAAACCGGTTGTAAAAATTGTTCCTACCAACAAATTCAAAATCAAACGAGAAACCAAAGAAAAACTTTTAAAAGCAGGACTCAATGAAAAGGACGCATCCGATGGATCTATTTTTCTCGTCGATAACTCCATACCTGAATTGATTGATGATCTAGTGGCTCTTTACAAATCCAATGCTTATCCATTGATAGAAATGTTGAAAACAGGTGTGGCTTCGGCAAGAAACATTCGAAATATCAAATATTCTATTAAAAACATTGTTCGAATTGTGAAAGCACTTAAATACTATTCGCATTTAGATCAGTCTTCTTATGGAGAAGCAGATATAACAGAAGCTGTCGAAAATACCTTAGTGATTATGAACAATCAAATCAAACAAGGTATCGAGATTGATAGGCAATATTCCGATCTTCCCAAAATCTATTGCAATATCGATGAACTCAATCAGGTTTGGACGAATTTAATCAATAATGCAATACATGCAATTAGATCTATTGAAAATCCAAAAATTACAATATCTACCAACTCGTTAGAATTAGCCGGTAATCCCTATGTTTCGGTGACAGTTCAAGACAACGGAATTGGAGTTCCCAACGAAATCAAAGACCGAATCTGGGATCCTTTTTTTACAACCAAAGACCAGGGAGATGGTTCCGGTCTGGGCCTGGGAATAGTAAAGGGAATCTTGGAAAAACATAAAGGTACGATCAAAGTGGAATCCAAACCCGGGGATACAAAATTTATAGTATATCTTCCTATCAACCGACCTAAGGAAGATAGTCTAAAAGAATAAATGGCTCTCACATCCAATTACAACCGGGAAAGAATTAGATCCACCAATACCAAACCCATTTTATCAGATAAACCATTTGTGATCTATTGGATGCAAGCCTATCGTAGATTGGCAAGCAATCACGCTTTGGATTTTGCTTACAACAAGGCTATCGAATTGGGTAAGACTCTCATAGTTTATGAAGGACTTCGAATGGACTATCCTTGGAACTCCGAGAGAATCCATAAATTCATTCTCGAAGGAATGTGCGATAACAAAAAAGAAGCCGAAAAACTTGGTCTTCCCTATTGGTGTTATGTGGAGACTCCCAAAAATCCGTCGAAAGGACTTCTGGCAAAAATTTCCCAGCAAGCATGTCTCATAGTCACAGATGATTTCCCCTGCTTCATCATTCCCGAACAGATTGAACGACTGTCGGAAAAAGTAGATTGCTCCGTGATTGCAGTAGATGGTAATGGAATTATACCACTCAATCTCTATGGAAATTTTGCCAGTGCCGCAAGAGTGCTAAGAACAAGGATTCATAAACTCATTCCGGAAGCTTACATCCACCAAGCAACTCCACATTATACGAAGTCCAAAATCCAAAAAGCAATTCAACTAGACCCGACAAAAGTCAAGGCTCCATTTACACTATTTTCCTGTGAAGAAAAAGATATAGCCACTACCCTAAAACTCATTCCCTTTCAAAATGATGTAAAACCTTTCGAAGAAACTCGGGGAGGAAGAAAGGAAGCTCTAAAAATTTTACAAGACTTCTTGGTTTCCAAACTCCCGCGTTATGGCTCAGAGAGATCCAATCCCAATTCACCGGACAAAGTTCCTTCCAGTCTAATGTCTCCCTATCTTCATTTTGGACATATTTCCTCTGAAGAAATCATCTCTGCCGTCTTGGATATTTCGATTTCTGACAATGGCAAATGGGCACCTGACTTACTCAATCCCGACTTCCGTGGAAAAAGAGAAAATTTCTATTCCAACAAAGAATTTGTAAATTCCTATTTGGATGAGCTCATCACTTGGCGCGATACCGGATACCAATGGTTTTGGCAGAAGCCATCATTTCGAAAAAATCTGGATGAACTCCCCAATTGGGTGAAAGACAATTTTGCCAAACACAAAAAAGACAAAAGGGATTACCAATACACAAAAGAAGAATGGATGCTGGGGAAAACACATGATCCTATCTGGAATGCCGCACAGAATGAACTAAGAATAACGGGTAGAATGCACAATTATATGAGGATGCTATGGGGTAAAAAGGTTATCGAATGGAGCCCCACAATTGAAGAGGCATTCGACCTCCTCGAAGAAATGAATAATCTCTATGCCTATGATGGAAGAAATCCGAATTCGTATACTGGAATTCTTTGGTGCTTTGGAATGTTTGACAGACCATGGTTTCCGGAACGAAATGTACTGGGAAATATTAGATATATGTCGAGTGATTCTACCAAAAAGAAATTCAAACTAGCATCTTACTTGGACTATGTAGCAAAATTAACCGATACACAAGGAAGTTTATTTTGAGTACAGAAGTAATTGAAGATACAGAACAGATAACTGAATCTATCTACAGACACTTAGTTATATTATTCAATGACAATGTAAATGATTTCTTTCATGTTGAAAATTGCCTAATGGACATTTGCAAGAAAACCGAAGAAGAAGCCGTAAAGATTGCTATCGAAGCCCACGAATCCGGCAAAGCAGTCTGCTACAACGGTAGCTTGGAAGAATGCGAAACCGTTGGAGAAAAATTAGCCGAACAGGGACTCACTGTAAGTGTGCAGTAGAAATCCCCGATGCTTAAAATTATTTTTTTGAAAACGTCTGGTCTCAAGTTTTGGATAGTATCCTAACCAGATCCTTGCCGTAGTATGTTGCTATGATATCGGCACCGGCTCGCCGAATCGCCATTAGAGATTCCAAGATTGCATTCTCTTCATCAATCCAACCGGCTTTGGCACTCGCCTTGATCATGGAATATTCCCCACTCACTTGGTAGGCGGCAACGGGAACATCAACAGCATCTCTGACTTCGCGAATGATATCCAAATAAGCACCGGCAGGTTTCACCATCACAATATCGGCACCCTCTTCCACATCGGAGACGACCTCTTTGATTGCCTCGCGGCGATTGCGATAGTCCATCTGATATGTTTTCTTATCACCAAAACCGGGAGCAGAATCCAAAGCATCTCGAAACGGTCCATAATAACAAGAAGCATACTTCGCACTGTAGGCAAGAATTCCGGTCTTGGTAAAACCATTCTCTTCCAAGTTATCTCGAATCGCACCAATTCTTCCATCCATCATATCCGATGGAGCAACGAAGTCCACACCGGCTTCCGCATGTAATAGAGACATTTCTGTTAGTATATCAACTGTTTCATCATTTAAAATTTCTTGGTTTTTTACCAATCCATCATGCCCATGAGGAGAAAATGGATCCAACGCAACATCAGTCATGATTGTAAAATGAGGAAATTTCTTTCGAATCATCTGAACCGATTGGATCATGAGGCCTTTTGGGTTCAATGCTTCGGAGCATTTATCATTTTTCTTCTTATCCGGAACCTTGACAAAAAGTAACACAGATCTTAGTCCCAATTGATCCAATTCTTGGAGTTCAGCTTCTAAGGTATCTAAGCTATAACGGTAATAATTCGGCATAGAAGAGATTTCTTCTTTGGTTCCCTTACCCTCGACTATAAATAATGGAGTGAGAATATTTGCGGGTCCTATTGAGGTCTCGGCAACCATATCGCGTATTGCCGGAGACCTTCTCAGGTTTCTGTATCGATTCATAATTTAAGAATCCTCGATGGGACAGGGTTTTGTCTATTGAAAAATTTTTCTCTAGACAGTGAATAGTCCATCCACAGATAAATAGCGCTCACCCGTATCATAGCAGAAAGTTAGAATCTTGGAACCCTTGGGGATTTCTTTGATCTTTTGGGCAACTGCCGCAAGACTAGCTCCGCTGGATGATCCTATGAAAATTCCTTCCTCTCTTCCACAACGAACTGTATGAGAAAAGGCATCTTCCTTGGTCACAGTGATGATTCCATCCAATAGATCCGTCTTACAGTTCTTAGGTATAAATCCTGCTCCAATTCCTTGGAGTGGGTGCGGCCCGGGCTTTCCTCCGCTAAGAACAGGAGATAGATCCGGCTCCACGGCAAATACTTGCAACTTCGGCCATTCCTTTTTCAGAACTTGGGCACAACCGGATATATGACCACCTGTTCCTACACCGGTAATGAGATAGTCCAATCCGTTCGGAAAGTCTTCCAAAATCTCTTGGGAGGTTGTCTCCACATGAGCTGTGATATTTGCCGGATTTTCAAATTGCTGTGGCATCCAAGATCCGGGAATTTCTTCCAGCATCTGCGTCGCTCTTGCTATGGCACCACCCATTCCTTTTTCACGGGGGGTGAGTTCAAATTTTGCTCCATAGGCTCCCATAATCTTACGTCTCTCTATTGACATGGACTCAGGCATAACCAATATTAAACTATAGCCTTTTACTGCGGCAACCATGGCAAGTCCAATCCCGGTGTTACCGGAAGTGGGTTCAATAATAGTGGATCCCTTTTGCAACTTGCCTGACTTCTCGGCATCTTCGATCATAGAGAGTGCAATTCGATCCTTGATACTTCCACCCGGATTCGCTCTTTCCAATTTCATCCAAACTTCGAAGTCCGAAGGAAATAAATGGTTGATCCTTACATGCGGTGTCTTGCCGATTGTCTCTAGTATATTTGAATATTTCATTTGTTACAGCCTCGCTTGATTCTTTGATTCTTCAACCCTATTTTCTCCCAGATATTTTTCTTTTATTTCATTTAGTAAATTCATTAGGATTACTTTTCTTTCTTCTATATTTCCGATTTTGGATTTCAACATCTGTCTTGTCTCCAAAATCTCTTCCCATAATTCCAAATGTTCCTCGGGAAGATAGTCATCCATTGCTTCCTGGAGCCTTTTCTTCATCATACCACCTAGTCCGGCAAATTTCCCATCTGTGGAAACTGCTATCCGAATCGGTCCCTTGTCAAAGACTGCCGATGAATAAAAATCACAATTCTCCGGATCATCACAAGAATTGATCCAGATCTTTCTTCGATTCGCTTCCAGAACTAGATTGCGATTTAGGATTTTATTATTGGTTGCCGAAAAAATCAAATCCCTTCCATCCAGATCAGTGAATTCCACTTCCCTTTTTTCCACAGTGATTTCGGGATGATCCTCTAAAAACCGGCTTACTTCCGTATTGAAATGTAAAGATACTATCGTAACATTTGCCTTGGCAAGAACCAAATTGGGCAACTTCTCCCAAGCAACATTTCCGCCACCGATCAGAAGTACATTTCGTCCTTCCAAATTCAGGAATGCGGGATATTTTTTAGCCGGTATATCTTTATGATTGTCTGGCAAATTCTTCCTTCCGAAAATTTATGTCCAAAGAAGCATTCCTTGCTTCTTCCAAAACCCGAACCGATTCTCCGATATAGATAATTCCGGGACCTTTTGGTTCTTTTCTCCAACCCTGTTCTGCAATGCTACCAATGGAACTTGTATGAGTGAAACTTGTTGCAAGACTTGCATCCACAACAATCCCTATGGGCATGGATTCTTTCATTCCATTTTCGATGAGCTTTTGGCATAGCAATTGAATCGTTTTGGTTCCCATTAAGATTGCCATCGTTCCCT
>JAFIGA010000100.1 GCA_020831715.1 Leptospira sp.
CAAAAGTTTCAATGGCCAAGCAAGCTGGAATCAAAACTCAGGCTTCCAGAGCCAATTGGATATGAAATTTGATCGGGTAAAAATGCTAGAATTATTAGGAGAAAGTTGGGACTATCTGACGGATGTAGCTCAAGGTTTTACAGATTCTATGATGAATGCTTGGGATGATGTTCTGAATGGGGTTGGGTATGTCTTTGGTTGTCGGGATGAGGAAAGCTTGTTGAATGACTTGTTTGGGCATAGTGATGAGTATAAGATGAATAAACTTGAAGCCATCGATAAGCAAATTGCAGACATAGACAAAATGCTCGAATCAAGTGATCTAATTGCTGATGCTAAAAATTCTAATAAATACAACACAACTGATAAGAAAGCATTGCAAGCAATGAAAGAGCGTTATTTGCAATTTAGAGATCAAATTGAAAAAAACTCTTATTTTGGAGCTGACGAACCTTCAGATGATAATCTAGGATGGAAAAGAAATAGTTCGCTCTTGTTCAGTAACAAAGAAGTTGCTAAAGATCAGACTCAATTTCTTCCTAATGGCGAGAAAAATGAATATGAAGAGCGTAACATAAATGGAATGAAACATTTTTATGTTAATGGTAAGGAGCTTTCGCACGGAGATGTTATAGTGACTGCTACAAATGGAAAATTAACCATAGTAAAAAAAGAGAATATAGCTGAATACATCAAGGAAAATGGTATAACTGATGCATTTGTATCAGTTAACGGAAGAAAACAAGACGGTATGGATGCAATTAAAATGGCCCAATCTTATGCTTTGAGTGTGAATGAGAAATCAGTGCAGAGTGGAAAGCCCGTTATGCAGTTCCATATTTTCAATGATGAGCAAATATCATCGGAGATGGATAACGGAAGTGATACAGGAATTATTGACGGGTGGATTAAAGATCGTGACAAACCAACAGTTCAAAAGACTCTCCCAAGCATAATCGAGGCAGGTGCTTTTTCTACCGGAGGTACAATCGTTGGGCATAGTGCGGGTGGCTACAATGTAGCAAAGACTCTTGAGAATTGGGACTATCAAATTGAGGCAGATGTATTTACATTTGGATCTGTTCATGGTGTATCAAACAGCCAAGTGGTGAATAGCTGGAAAGATTTATACAATCCATTCGATTCCTATTCTTCAATTGGTAGAGATAATCTTTTCAGTGATCCAATTGTAACTGGCTCTGCACCATTAAAATACAAAATACTGAAAAATAGAGAAAATGCAAATTGGAGATATAAACCCGGTGTCCCAATGGATACAGCCCCTCATTTATTTATAGATTCGTATTGGGATGGTTTCAATCAATTTTATCAACCGAATTCAAATCGAAAAGGAGCGAGTGGTGGACATTCAGGCTTAGGCTGGGGGAAAAGATACATATGAAGAAGCAGATAGCAGTTTTATTATTACTTTTCGCATGTCAACCGGATAAAATTATAATAAATGATGAAGATGATATCAATTACGGAGAAATGGGTAAAAGAAAAGACACATGGGTTTATGATGAACAAATTGCTAAAATTCATCCAGGGAAAACAACGGTGGATGAAGTTTATCAGATTCTTGGTAAAGATATCAGCATACGTATCTCATTTAATCCTACACTACCGAAAATGTATAGGAAAGGAAAATATAGACCGGTTGATAAGATAATCATGTATTCTGCTGGAGATACAGAAGTGAGCAAAGATGATGGAGGTATAACATACCGCACAAAAAAAGTAAAGAACTTGGTTCTATATATCTTCAAAGGAGTAGTTCAATTTTATTCCATCGGAATCCGTAACAATAATGAACTTTGGGAAGTTGACTCTGCCAGCACAACAGACATTAAGGAGTATGGTACTTCGGATTGGCCTTATGTTAGCTGTGATAGAAAATACTATGAAACTAAAATCCTGTACTGGGATCCCAAGAAACATCCTTGGCATTTTATTCCAAAAGAAAAAGAAACCTGCTACTGGGAAGTACCGGACTTCGAAAAAAAATTGAAAAGATCAGGATACTATGAATTGCTTGAAGATCCACATTACGGTGCAAAGTTGGAATGTTGTAAGTAGTTGAAGCTCGCATTACAGCCTGAGTCTCGTAAAAACTAATTTCCTGTATGTTTTGTTCGTTATATTAGATGAAAGCTGCCTTAAGCAGACATAACTTTTCAGTTAAAACTGAAAAAGCACGAAAATACTTTGGAATAGAACGCAGAAAACGGGTTTATTGAGAAAAATGATCAAAGATGTACATAGCTAGATTAGAGCTAAGGATAAAAAGTTAGTCTAAACGATATCGATTCTAAGCTGCTTTTTCGTAGGAATAGATATGATACAAACCATTCAAAACAGGGGTTGCAACTAACTTGGAATCAGGAGGCTTTTCGATGATAGAAGGAATGGGAGTTTCCTTGTTGAGAGCAATATGATTGGTGTTTTTCTAGCAGTTGCGGAGTGGCTATATTTTAACAAATAAAAGACCGATATTTTACCTATATGGATAATCCGAATACCCATGATCCCTATGTTCGTAGCATCTTTTCTGGTAGAGAGGAGAGTATCGAATTCTTTCGCGGAACTCTACCTACCAAAATCTTGGAATTATTAGATATTGATAAGTTAGAAGACACAAAAGAATCTTTTATCTCCGAAGAACAAAAAGAATCCAGAACGGATAAACTTTTTAAGATCCCAACAAAAACCGGTAGGGATGTATACTCTTATATTCTCTTTGAACACAAAAGCTACCTTGATCCCAATATATACACCCAACTTCTCCGTTATATGACTGAAATTTACCAATGGCAAAAGAAGAATAACAAGAAATACAGCCCGGTGATACCCTTTGTATTCTACCATGGGGAGAAAGGATGGAATCTCGGAACTGAATTCCTGGAATTATTCGACCTCTCTAGTGAGGAAAAAATACTCAAACAATATATTCCTAACTTTTCCATAAATCTATATCATTTGAAACCCGAAGATCCGGACTTTCCCACCAAACTTCTTTCCTTGAAATTGATGCTTAGAATATTACAACATATTCGGGATGATCCTGAGACATTTGAAAAGGCACTTCGTCAGACAATCAAGGATTTGGCAGAAGAGAAACTCGAATGGAAAAGGGTTGCAATTCTAAGGGCAATCTTGTATTATATAAACAAGGCGAGAGAAGACGCTGACCGTTATTATAATGTTGAATTCTACCGAGAGGTAGAGGAGGAATTTATGACTGTATTGGATAAGATTGAAGAAAGAGGGATTGAAAAGGGAATTGAGAAAGGAAAACTAGAGGGAAAGCTGGAAGATGCCCGGTTGATGAAGGCGGAGGGGATAGAAATTTCTGTGATTCTCAGAGTAACCGGACTATCTGAGTCTCAATTGAAGGAGAACGGGATTATATAATATTAAGGGTTGAGCGCTGATAGCTAAATTATATAGACCGGTCTATATA
>JAFIGA010000118.1 GCA_020831715.1 Leptospira sp.
TTATCTATAACCGTTTTATTCATTTCCCTATGGAATTGTCGCTTTTCTCTGCCGGAAGAAATTTTGGCACCCAAACTCAGAAAAGATTTCAACAAAGAAAATATACCTATCGTATTTGTCCCCGGTATCAAAGGCTCGCGACTTTTCAATAAAGAAGGAGAGATGAAATGGTTAACCGGTAGTCAAGCACTGGGACTTTCCAATCCTGATCTCAGGCTCCATGGTTCATCCAAGGATTTAATTCCAATGGGACCTGTTGACAGAGTCACAGCCATCCCCTATTTACTCGACGCTTCTATATATTACGATTTTTTAAAATGGGCAAATGCTTTAGATAATATCGACTTCTATGTTTTTTCCTATGATTGGCGAAAAGACAATCTAACAACCAGAAATAATCTGGAAGCATTTCTTCAAGAGATTGGGAATCGATATAATAAGAAGCCTGTTCTAATTGGACACTCTATGGGTGGAATGCTTTCCTTTTCTACTGTCAACAAGAACCCCGATCTTGTATCAAAAGCTGTATACGTGGGAACTCCTTTTAGAGGGGGAATTGGTTATATGCGGGATCTTTTAGAAGGTGTAAAAACAGGAATCAATTCTCGGATTCAATCTCCTTGCGTTATAGCAAAATACGAATCTGTATATGTATTTTTCCCAAGATTGAATACATGGGAAACGAAGAATATAGTTTTGGATAAAAATGGAAAACCCATGGAAGTTGATTTCTTTAAAGCTGAATCTTGGGATGATAATTCATTTGGATTCCACTCACATACTTGCAAGCCGGATGAAATTCCCAATCCTATTGAATTCCAAAGAACCTTAACCAACGCTAAAAAATTTCGACAAAGCTTAGATCCCTCATCTTCATTGAAAAAATCCCCCCTTCCCAGCTTGGTGATTTCGGCAAAGAACCGCGACACCACTCAGGCAATTCAGCTAACTCAAGACAAAACAGGAGCGGGATCCAAAAAATATTGGGATTTAGATCTAGCAGAAAAAGTTCCAGGAGATGGAAGAGTTACCGAATCGAATTCTGTTCCACCGCCCGGATTCGAATATAAATTAATTTATACTGAATACGAACACAGTGTTATGCTGAATGATTCGAAAGTTCAACGAGAAGTTTTGGAATTCTTGCAAGCTTCTTTTTCGGCAGGGGAACAGAATTGACAATCTTTTGTATTTAGCCCCCCACAGGTTCCTTTGATTGGCTTTCCTCCAAAAATGGAAGCCAGTCCAAGTGCCATGGCAAATGCAAAAAAGAATATTAGAGTTATTAATAAAGTTTCTATCATGAGAGCAACTAACTAGTCAGATGAAGCATTAAGCATTAAGCATTAAGCATTAAGCATTATTTTTCAAATTTTTTCTTCCACTCATCCGAGTATTCCTGAACCACTGTTTCATTATTTTCATACACATAAAGAACGGCAATCCCTTTTTCATTCGCCATTTGAATCCCAACTTCTACACCCAACACATAGAATGCCGTAGCCCAAGCATCTACCCAAGCACCATGAAATACTATACCATTTTCGATGTTTTTATCTAAATAAACAGTGACTGAGGAGCTCTCTCGTTCTATGGGAATTCCAATTCTGGGATCGATTATATGGGTGTATTTCTTTCCATCTTTTACAATTGATTGTTGGTTATTTCCGGAAGTGGCAATACATCCTTCACGCAAATATAATACACGAAATAAACGTGATGGGTCAGTGGGGTTGGGAATTCCAATTTTCCATTTTTTAGACGAACCGGGATTGATTGAGGTGCAGACCTCCCCCCCTATCTCTATCATATACTCATTTACACCTAAATCTTGTAACATAATCGCAAGACGATCTACTCCATAACCCTTGGCAATTCCCGATAGGTCATACTTTCCGGAATACTTCCCAAATCCCCATGATTTTACCAGATCTCCCAATTCGGCAGAGAAGGCTCCACCGGATTCCATTCCTATCTGCTTGGATAAATCCAGAAGATCTTGCATCTCTGAACTCATTGTGTAGCTTCGATTTTGAGAAATAGATTGGTTAATCTGAGAAATTTCCGAATCTTTCTTGTAGGTGGAAAATACATTTTCAATTCGACCCAATTCATTGTCCAACTTGCTGTAGTGAGCTTTTAACTCTGTATCGGAGGAAATAGTATAGGTCGTTCCCATGGTGGAGCCATGGATGGAATGGTATTGCTTTTTACAGGACGGAAATATTGAGAGAACGATTATAATCGTAACAATGAAAAAAAAATCAAATGATATCTTAAAATAGTTAAATAAGTTCATAATATTTATTTTATGCTTACATTTGTACTATTTTACGTCAAGAAAAGATTGATTTTCATTAAAATTCTCGGTAATAGCTTTACATTGATATCAAATTAATAATATTGATCAAATATGAAAGTTTTCACCAAAGTGAATAATATCGCATTTATAATTGGTATTATCTTATTTTTTGTGGGAATTTTTCATTTCGCGCCTGAGATCGAAGAAAAAGAACAAATTCCTTATGTTGATCTAAGAGATAGCTTGTATTACAAGTTGGATGAAAATTCTGAGTGGAAAAAATTCATTACAACATCACATGATTTTGACTCTCCTCCCAATCGAAAGATGTGGATGAAAATTCACCTACCTGAATTTAAAATTCCCAACAATTTTTTGTTCATTGAAGTTATTGAAATATCCGCTAGATTTTATCTGGAAGGGGAGTTGATTCATACTCATGGTAAATGGGATACTCCGGAGCGCCCCAGTAAATTTACCAACTTCTTTTCTGCCATAGTCCATCTTCCGGAAAAAGCCTCGGGAAAAGTTTTGGATGTTGAGCTACATTCTGATTGGAAGCGAATTGGTCTTAGAAGACAGATCGGAATTGGACACTACGAAGAAATTTTCAATCGTTTTATAAAGATTGATACACCCAATATCATCTTTTCATTTTTCTACATCATCTTGGGAATTTCATGTTTTATAATCTATGGATTTACTAAGGAAAACCTGCTGTTTTATTTAGGAGCAACCAGTTTAGCTCTTGGACTAGCCTGCGTAGCCGAAATGAATTTTAATCTAACACCATACTTATATTATCAATTGACGCCTTACCTTGGTTGGATAAGTTACTTTTTGGTTGTATTATTTTTCATGAAATACACTGAAGAATTATACAATTTGAAAAACAATAAAATATTCAAATACTTTCATGTGTGGCTATTTATTGTATATATATTTTCTTGGATTATTCTTTATGTCTACGGATTTTCTTATAATTATACTGCTTTTTTGGAGATTCCGTATGGAATTACTTTGGCGATAGGAGGAATCTTGATCCTTGTATCATCTATCAATTTTACTTTAAAGGGTAACATTGAAGCACGAATATTTTTAATCGGTATAAATATATTTATACTAGGTTCAATGAATTATACATTTTTCATGCTAGACCTCAATGACGATTTGGAATCAGACACTCATTTGAGATTCTTTCCGATGATCCTTTGTGCCGTTTGGATTATTGGATTAAGATATAGAAATAACCAGAAATTATTATTGGAATATTCACAAGAATTGGAATCTTCTCAGGTTTTATTGGAAGAAAGAATTCAAGAAAAGACTAAAAATCTGGAGATATCCAATCAGAAATTAATAGAAAGTAATAGAAGTAGAACTGAGTTTTTTGCCAACGTCTCTCACGAATTTAAAACACCACTCACGCTGATTTTGGCACCATTGGATAAATTATTAAAATACACTCACGATGAAAATCAAATATTTCTATTGAAAACAATTCGGGGAAATGCTCTTAGGATGGAATATCTAGTAGAAGACTTGCTTGCCATAGCCAAGATAGACTTTGGATATTTTAAACCTAGATTTTTGGATGTAGATTTAACAACTTATTTAAATCAATTTTCCAAAGACTTTGAGATATTATGCTCAGAAAAAGGATTGCATTTCGAATTCAATCTACCAACAGATGTAATATTCAAAAAAATTCACAAATTCGAATGGGATCTGATTCTAAGAAATCTTTTGAGTAATGCAGTAAAATTCACTCGGGAAGGTAGCATATATTTTTCTGTTTCTCTTCAGAAAGAATTTGCTCATATAAAAATTAAAGATACCGGAATTGGAATCGAAGAAAATGAATTGGACAAAATTTTTGATCGATTTTACCGAACCGAAAGATCTCTCAACCTATCTATAATTGGTTCAGGAATTGGATTGAATATCGTAAAGCGAATGGTGAATCTATGTGGAGGCAGTATTGCCGTCGCGAGCAAGCCCAATGAAGGAACGGAATTTATAGTAACACTCCCGGTTCTTCCATCAAAAATGAACGAATCATCCTTTTTCCTATCATTGGATATAAACCAATACAAAGATATACCTGAATTCATACAGCAGCCTTCCGCAAAAGATTCCACAAAAAATATTGATCTTCAACATGACATTGATCTACCAATAGAATTTGATGAACGCATAGAAAAAATACTCATCATTGAGGATGAATTTGATATGGGTAAATTTCTTCAATTCATTCTAAAAGATAACTATAGTTTAAAATTAGTTTCTAATGCCGAAGATGCTTTGGAAATATTAATGATCGAGAGGTTTGATATCATTCTCTCCGATTGGAATTTACCAAAAATGAATGGAAGCGAACTATTGCAAAAAGTGAGAGACTTAAATATACGAACTCCTTTTCTATTTCTAACAGCCCTTACCGATAGCAACCACCAAGAAATAGCCTTCAACCTTGGTGCAGATGACTTTATAACCAAACCATTCAAGCCCGTTGATCTATTGAATCGAATTAAATTAAGACTTGAAAAACAAAAAGATATTAATTCGACCATTAACAAAGAAAAAGATTCAGTCTATTCGGATATACACGATATAATCGGTGGGCAAATGTTTGATCTGCATTTACTTCTGAATCAAATTCAACTGACAGACCCCAATCAAGTAGACATACTCAATAAAATAAAATCCATGATTAATTCATGCACAAATGAGCTGAGAAATAGACTGCACCAGTGGGAAGACCTTCAAACTATTCAAACAAATTTTGAATTGGGTTTCAAATCCATGTTGATCCGAAGATACAATAACTTGGAACGAAGCTGTCAAGTTGTACATTTGAATGATTTAAATTGGGAAGAAGCGAATGATATCTCAGCCGTATTGAAGACAGAGATATACAGAAGCTGCCTCGAGATTTCGAATAACGATATCAAATATGGTTTTGGTGATACTAAATGGACCATACATTCCTTGCTTCCCATATTTCACTTGGAAATTGAGACTTCTACAAACTACTCCATTGATTCACCCAAGGGTAGAGGTTCTAGAGACCTACAAGAAAGAGCTAAGAAAGTTAAAGGTAAGTTAGATTATAGAATAGAAGGAGGTTCTTTTATTTTGAACCTACATATTCCAATTAAAACAAGGAATTAAAATTCCGTTCCTTCTACTTCTTCTTCTTGGTATTCTTTTCTACCTTCCGGAGTGAGCACGATAAATGTCTTACCCTCTTGGAAAACTACACCTTTTATTTTTTCTCCACTGTTTAATATCAAAGTCTCGGATGATTTCCCGGTAATTTCTTCAATTTTTTGAATCATCGCTTCTTTTCGTTCTTCATTGATTTTTTTGAGTTCTGAAGTAGTGGAAGCTGTATCTTGCAATTTAGCTTGCTCTAACACAATTAACTTTTCGAATTCCTTAATTTGTTTTTGGAAATCTTTCTGATCCATTTTTTGAACAATGGGAGCAATTACAGTTTTTTCTGTTTTGTTTTCAAATTTTGCTTTGATATTCTTATCAATCTTGGATGCAATATCCGAACCACTTTCATCAGAGCCACTTGCCTTGGCAATTTTGATAGCCTCTACCAATTGTGAATTTTTAAGAATACTATTGGATTCTTTTTTGGTAACTACTACTTTCTGTCCCGGTTCAATCACAGTCTCACTTGCTTCCAAATTACTGATTGAGTCCTGAATGAATTGGGAATTTTCAATGATTTCCTTTGGCAGATCTTCCAATTCCCCTATGCGGTGCACTGCCGATACCTTTCCACTCACAACACTTACCCTGGAGTCTCCATTTTTAGCAACATCAAGTGAAAATTCTGTTCCACGAACTCCTGCCACAAAAGTAGGTGCGGCTACACGGACACTTTCTCCTTTCTTGAGAGGTTTGTTCACTTTAAATAGAGCATTCCCTAGATTAACATTGCTTCTAACGTCGCCTAGATTGGATTTTTCATCAATGCTGAACTCTGAGTTTTGCTTCAATTGAATGAGAATTTCGGAACTATGTTCTCTTAATTGTAACTCACAGGAAGATTTTTTACCTGTAGCAATCTTGGATCCGGCTTTTATTATATCGCCTTGTTTCAACTTCTGACCTTCTGCCGTAACATCGCCCACAGTGAAAATAATGATTGCTGAAATAGACTTTTGAACTGTTTCTTCTTTTACAACTTCATTGGTTTCTTTGCAGGAGAAGCTCATAACTAAAACCATTATAACTTGCAAGACAATTGCAAGATTCCAATTCGTAAATTTTTTCTTAATTTCCATTTGTTTTTCCTTCATTATTTATTTTGAAAATGATTTATTATTTAAATAGCTCATTGAATTAGTGTCCAATTCGTAAAATCAGTAGAGTATACTAATATTGTTTGAAACCTATTATTAGAATCTTGTCCTTCTACTGCTGCATATATCGTAGAACCTAGTCCAATACTTTTAAATGTATTTGGTCTAGTTATAACTCCTATGGGAGACGATGATTCTGCGCCTATAGTATTAGTTAAACTATAATTTAATCCATTATCTGTCGATTGATGAACATAAAATGTTCTTCTGAATGTTTCATTCGAACCTGATTCTTGACTAAAAACAATATTTACGTTACCATTGAGTTCAAGTGCTCCAGATAAATTTCCGATGGGTGCGACAGTAAAGGCTCCATTTGTAGTTGTAAGTGGATTCGTCCAAACTCCCGGTGCTTGGTCAGTAAACTGGGGTGTAGTATTGGGAAAGTGAGTCCTGGATCCAATTGGAACTACAAATCTAAAGCCATTAGTTACTGTAGTATTAACAAAAGTAGTCCCATTCCATCTTCTTGTAGCACCTACGGCAAGTGTTCCAGAGAGATTTCTTACAAACTGTTCCCCAAATCCAACCGGAGTTTCACAGCTCCAGCTTTCTCCATTGTTATTGGTCCCACAATATCGTTGATTAGTTGATGCAGGAAAGCTAAAGATATAATTGGTGCCATCAGTTGCTGATTCATAATTTCTAAATATATTTACGTTTGTTAGCTCTGTAAGTCCTATAGCTGTATTGTCAATCTGTGTAAAGCTCATGGCGGTTAAATTTGAAGTTGAGGCAACTCCTAAATAAAAATTTGCTTCCGTCGTTACCTCAGAAACGTTTGGTTCCCTGACACCAACTATTCTAGCCGCAATTGCCCTAGCCTGTCCACCTGAGGCAGAAAAAGTAAGAATTCTACAATATACAGTTGTAGTTGATGTTGAAGAAGATGAAAAGCTAGGAGTGCAATTCGGAATATTATACAAATTCCTACTTACAGATTGAGGACTTGTTATAGAAATGATACTAGTTGAATTATTTGATTGCCCAAAAGCATAAACTACATTCTCCGCCACTATTAAGTTTACTCGATCTCCACCACTGCTCCCTCCGCTACCAAAGCCTCCACTAAATCCTCCACCTATTAACAAACTAACAAAAAGTCCATTTCCTCGAATTGGATCACCCGGTGCTCCACTTCCCAGCTCAGTATTCCTACAATTCAGCAATAATACAAACATCCAGAGTATAAATATTACAATTGATATCCTTAAATGTAAAATAATTGATTTATATGATTCCATAAATACTCTCCTAGTAGTTATAAATAACTTGAAATTCCATCAATGATTCCCAGCGCATTTGGTTGCCTTCCCATGCCACAGGTTGGTATTGAAATCTCGGTAAGAAAGTAATCTTACCTTCTTTGTTTTCCAAATTTTGCCCACTGAAAAAATAAGCGTCTACCAAGTTGATCAACCAATAGACTCCGTACAAACTCCAAGCATTATTTCTATCTTTAACAGCTGAACCTAGCTTTTCATAAGCAGGTTCGGCGACTAAATAAGAACCCAGTACATTCGCACCTACCCTATCAGTAGAAGAGGTAGTCGTTGGATTGCTTCCCAATAAAAGTGTACTAAATACAGGACCAAAAAAAATTGCCCCTGAATTTTGATAGTCCTTCTTAGCCGCACTCACTGCGGCTTCGGCTCGTCCTGCATTTCCCAACAGCGCTATGCCTCCGACCATCCAGGAATACCCCTTGATTTTGTCCCCACCATAGACTTGCCCCCATCCGGGTAAGAAAGCCGATCGCATGGTTCTTGACCACGGTGTTGTTGGTCTTACAAAATCTTCCGATTTCTCTCCACCAAAAGTCCCTTCATTCCATGAGTCTGCCGCGAAGTAAGACATAACACCATCAATTAAAAGTATTGCACCCAATATTCCCGCAGAAGCAGTTCTCTGCGTTCCATACCTCTTCTGAGATGTTACAGGTGGACCCGGAGTAACATATTGATAGCCTGAAATGGCTCCTTTGTATCCAACACTCTGGGACTCAAAATAGATTCCAATAGTACTAATAAAGTTTCCGGAACTATTAGGTGGAGCTAAAGTCGAAGCAAAAATCAATCCTCCTGTGGTTGGATCCGCATAGCCAATAGATGTTTGTTTTGCCTGCCATACATCATAGGCATAAAATAGGGCAAATGTTTCCAAAACAGAAAAAGACACCGCTGTCCACGTATCTTCTGTCCTATACAATCCGCTGTAACCCGGTATCAGACCAAGGGCAAAATTACCCCAGGGGTTGATCTCATCATCGGGATCTCTCGGAATAAATTCGTCCCCTTTGATCGATGCTTCAGCTACCCGATCTTTTTCCACCTGTTGTTCGGCTAAGACTTCTTCCTCTGTCTTCTTGACTTTGGGAGGTTTCCAAGCAACTGCCCTAACCTTTAGGCTTTTAACTTCCTTCTTCGAATAATTAACAACTTTTCCATCTTCGGAGCGAATTTCTATGGAATCCGGTTTGATCTTAGTTTTCACATTCGATATTGTCTTTCCTGACTTTAAAGTTATATCGTCAGCAGAGACAGAAAAAAAAGAATATAAAACTAATACAAAACATGCTATACTTGTATTTTTCTTATTATGAAATAATTTATTCATTTTAGTCTAAGAGTCGTATTATTTTAAATTAATCAATATGTTTTTATAGAATATTAATAAAAACTATCTATTTTGACAGGTAGGATTAGAGTGATTACGAAAAACTGGACACCTTTTTTGCTAAAAAAGAGCAATAGGTTACAAAAATCGGCCGACTGAGGGTCTCCGAAAATAACTTCACACTCTCATCCGAATTAGGTAAACTTGTATTAATTAAATCATTTTTCATAATCGTGAATTTAATAAATACCCGCTTTGAATCCTAACATACTCTTCTACACTTAAATTACCTTTAAAAGCTGAAAGTCTAATAGGAAAATTAACATCAAGTAGATTCTGCTATATACTATCTTGAGATTCTCCTACAAAATAAAATAGAATGATTTCTGCGGAATCTAATTCACTTCAGAAAGCTTCACCAACTTTTACATCCCCAATATACAATTCCCCTTTTGTGTTTCTATAATCAGAAATTAAACGAATTATGAGCATCTATTTGTTCTTGAGAAAAGCATTCTGTCATTATATAATTGTACAAAATAATTTAATTTTCACCAACCTATCTATTTTGATAGTATTTGGATTTAGAGACATCCTTCTATTGGAAAAACAACCATACAGCTAAAATCAATCAAGTGAAAATCAAAAACTTTAATCCTGATCTATTGTATGCTCGAAATCTCTACTTTTTTATCTCGGAATTGATCAACAATAACCTTCAATATGCCATCTCCATTAGTTTATGGGAATTTGATTCCAACAATAATGAATTTGTAATCAAACTCACCAGTAAGATTCAAAAAGTAGATTTCTAAGGTATGGGCACTCAGAATATCCTCCAACGTATCAATTCATTGATTGGAACCTACACACAACTCATAGAAGAAGATGGAATATTTTATGCAAAGGCTGTGTTTCCTCTTTAGGTTTACAACAGAATTTCGGTATATTTTTTAGTAACAATTATATGAATAATATATTATTTTACTAACACTAATGACAGGTATATATATTTATTTATTTTTTAGTTAATTACTTATTGTATAAACAAAAACTAACATTATTGACAGCTTGACAACAGTCGTTTTTTTGCTATAATTTCCTTATGATATTAAGTACAAATAAAACAACAAACATAGGGATATTTTTGATGGTTTTCTCAATCCTTGAAGGATGTGCGAAAAACAATATAAAAGGTAGAGAATTATGGGTCGAAAAACAAGAAAATATTGTTGATGTAGTACCTTCCTATAAACTTCTTAGAAAAGTTTCAGGGAAAGGTTGTGTCACCAAAAATTTTCTTGGATTCATTAGTTCTGAAAAAGAGACATATTATGAAGGCATTGAAAGAAAAGACGCTTTTTCCTATGCAAATAGCATAGCCGCTTATGATGCCTTGCAAAAAGAACCAGGTTCCGATTTGTTTGTTCAAACTGCGGTAACCTTTGATAAAACGGGAAATAGATTTTGCTCCGAAGTAAGGGGGTTAGCAGTTCAAATTACTGAAATTAGTGGGATAAGTAGAAATCAATCGGCAAATATAAATTCTAATAAAGTGAGTAATTGACATGAGCCGTATAGTTAAATTAATAATCGGGATACTAATTATTTCCCTCACTCAATTCTGTTCTTCCGGATTAGCAAAAGTAAGGTATTTTTCAGTATCTGATATAAAACAGCCAATTGTAGGATCATATACCAATTTAGGTATTTTTACCGACAAAGTTTGTGAACCGCTTAATCCGAAGGATAAAGAAGTTACTCCATTATCTGTAGTGTTTTTGGTATTTAAAATTGTTTACTGGCCATTTACATTGATATATTATGCATTTGATAATGCTTTAAAAAAAAGTGAAGATTTAACAATTAAATATAC
>JAFIGA010000119.1 GCA_020831715.1 Leptospira sp.
AGAGATGATGAATTTAAGTATCAATAGAGATCTAATTCATCCGGAAGATATTGACAATGTTCTGTTCTTTTTCTTTAATATGAGAAAGGCAGAGAAAGGAAAGACGTACAGGATAAATTATAGAAGTAAAAATAAAAAAGGGGATTTTATTCATCTGGAAAATACTTCTCAAGTTTTGGAATTCAACAATCAAGGCAGCGCCAAGAAGATTCTTAACTCTATACGAGATCGTACTGATTATTTTAAATATTTAGAGTTAACAAATCAATCAGTAAAGAAAACAAGATCAATAAGTGAAGCTAAAACTAAATTTCTTGCGAATATCTCTCATGAATTGAAGACACCATTAAATTCAATTTTGGGATATTCGGAATTTTTACAAATGCCCGGCATGAGTCCTTTGTCTGAACAGCAAAAACTTTATATAGAAACCATTCATAAAGATGGTCAATATCTGCTGAATTTGATGAATCAAATATTGGACTACTCCAAGACTGAAATGAATAAATTTCAAATTCATTTAACAAAAACTAATTTAAATTCTTTGCTCTCTGAAATTGTAAATTCTTTCTTAATCATTACTCAGGAGAAAGAGGTTATTATCCTATTCAACGATGATGCAAACGTTCCAAGAATAGAGATAGACCCTATACGAATGAGAGAGGTAATCTCTAACCTAATTAATAATGCTATAAAGTTTTCCGACCCTGGTATGGAAATAGCTGTACATCTACATGAAGATTTGGAAAACATATATATTTCAATTAGTGACCAAGGGATCGGAATACAACAGAAAGATTTGGAAAAGATATTTGAACCTTTTGAACAAATTCAAACTGAAAAATCTGTAAAAAATGATGGCATAGGTTTAGGTCTTTCACTTTCGAAAAAAATCGTTGAAATGCACAAAGGAAAGTTAACAGTAGAAAGTAAGATCGGAAAAGGGAGTTGTTTCACAATCTGTTTACCACGACCCTATCAATTAAAATAAGGAAAGCAAGACCTAAATGAATCAGAAAAATCGAATATTAATCGCCGAAGATGATCCATCCTCAGGTCAATTGTTGCAAGATTTTTTAAGAACCCATAAATACGAAGTAGATTGGTTCCATAATGGGAAAGAAGCTCTAGATAGTTATTCGCCCAATAAATACAATATAGTTATTTCGGATATCGAAATGCCCGGTATGGATGGACGAGAACTGGTCGAAAAAATCAAGTCCATTGATCCTTCTCAGATAGTGATGATCACAACTGTCCATAACGATCCAAGTGAAATTATAGGAATAATGCAAAATGGAGTTTATGATTACTTTATTAAACCCATTAAATTGGTAGATGTAATCAATCGAATCAACAATGCAGTTGAGTATAGCAATCTAAAAACTTATGCATCAGCTATTGAGAAAGAAAAACTAATTCGACTAGAAGAACAAGTCCGTTGGTTCAAGTGGATGGAAGAGAGAAAAAATGATGTATCTCAAGCAGAAAGCAAAGACTCTTTTTTTTATAATTTAAGAACTTCTCTAACACAAGGTGCCGGTTTCGGACAACTTGTAACAGTCTTGGAGAAGCTTGTAAAATCCGCAAAGCTGGAAGATAATAGATATTGGATCAAACCACAACTAATGGAGATAGTTCAAGAGAATTTATTATCTGCAAGGAATGCTATCAATACATTTATAGAAATTGATAAAATGGCATCGGATTATTTCCAACTTGAAAAAATCAATCTAGACTCTGTTTATAAATCGATCGAACGGTCTATACATGAAATAAATTCAGCTTATAGAAAGACAGGGAAATCTTTACAGTTGAGCGAATGTAAACCATCATTTGAAAGCAAATTTATTATGGGTAATCTACAATATTTGGATAAATGCTGGAAAGAATTATGTATTAATGGATTAAAATTTTCGCCTCCTAATTCAAATATTGTAATACTTGTAAATCATACAGATACAGATATAGAAATTTCTTTTATCAATCCTGCTTATACCACCAACTCGAAGATTACGGGAATTCCTATCGAATATGAGAATATCATTTTTGAACCTTTTTATCGAATAGATCATTCTTTAAATCAAGAATTAGAAACCAATGATTTGGGATTGGGTCTAAGTTATGTGAAGAATATAATCAATCAGCATAATGGTACCATCCGATTACAAAATCACAATGATCATGCATTTTCAAATTCAGATTCTCCAAGTTTGATTGTTGTTGCCCAGTTGAAAATTCCCCTATTACAATGAATATAGAAAACCAACGAACAACTACAGACCTACTTCCCGGAGGAGGGGAACAAGCAAGTTCCTTCTTGGAAACTATCCTAAATAATGATTTGGATGGGATTCTTTATCTGCAAGGAATATATGATAATAAAGATACTCCCTTCGATTATATAATCCGTTATTACAATCCGGTTTTTCTTAAAACCTTTAAGGCATTGAATAAAGGTCATCTTCAAGCAGGGCTTTTACTTTTTGAAATATTTCCAGGTTTGAAAAAGAATCTCACTTTTTTTCGTGCTGAAAAAATTCTAGGAAAGAATGATACTGCAGAATTTACAAAATATTTTGATAATGATGGATTAGATCTTTGGCTAAATGTTAGAATTACCCGATTTATGAATGATGGATTTATTGTTAATATAAATGATAAAACCAATGAAATAAAAGAAAGAATTTGGTCAGAAGCCAACCTAAAATCATCCGAGTTATTGCTTAAGAACCATTATTGGAGACTTGCTATAACTCCCATTTTGCAACAAATTCACAAAGCATCACTGGCAAGTAGGGTTAACCTGTACCTTTTGGAAGATATTGAAAACTGCAAAGCTTACCAGTATTATCTAATAGATTCTTGGATGGATGACTTTATAGATGAGGATCAAGAAAGGTTGAGATCTATCGAGATCTTTCATATGGATGATCCAATATATATCAATCTCATGGATAATTTACTTAGGAAAAAAATAATTAATTTATACCCTAAACAGATCCAAAAATATCCTGAAAATATTCAAGATATTTTCAGGAAAAAAAATTTACATCGCGTTGTGGTAGTACCTATCATTTATGGTGATGGGTTGGTTGGATTCATTCAGATCGAAAACCCTAAAGGTCGTTTTTTGTATACAAGGGAAAGGAGAACTCTTAAAAATATAGCAGATAATTTCTCTGCCGCTATATTGAGAAGGATTACGAGAAAGAGAATAGAAGAGAGTCAGATACATTATAGAACTCTGGTGGAAAAGTTAAATGCTGTTGTTTACAAAACAGATATTAAGACTCCTCTAACTTTTACTTATATTAATCCCAATATTCAGGATTTGATGGGGATTAATCGAGAAGCTTTCCTTGATGATCCGACATTACTACTTAGAACTTGTCCCAAAACCTACTTGTACTGAATGAATAAAAAATTGTAATGGTCATATGACAGATGACCTTGGACATATGAATGTTCCCGATGAAATTTGGGAAAAATTAAAGAAGCTTCTACCTAAAGTAAAAGTTGATAAATCAAAAGGCGGAAGACCTCGTTTGGAAGATCG
>JAFIGA010000120.1 GCA_020831715.1 Leptospira sp.
GCCCATCACGCGGGCGGAATCGACAGCCTATAACTGTGCAGTTTTCTGTCGCTTTTGCACACGCAAACGAAAGGTATCCCACCCTTTTCAGACGCCCAAGCGAGAAGATTGGAACAAAGCACTGGATTACTTTCGAGAGACCAAATCACTGAGAGAAGTCATTCTGTCCGGGGGAGATCCTTTTAGTCTAGCCGACTCTCATTTGGATTTTATTCTCACAGAACTCCGCAAGATTCGCCATTTAAAATCCATTCGCATCCACAGCAGACATCCGGTCACTCTGCCCATGAGGTTCACCGAAGAGCTCTGTCAAATCTTGGGGAAAAAATTTCCACTAACTCTAGTTACTCATTTCAATCATCCTAAAGAGTGCACTGCTGAGGCGAGAGAAGCCATTCGAAAGATTCGAGTCTTAGGGCACGCAACTGTGTTGAACCAATCTGTATTACTGAAAGGAATCAATGATTCCGTTGCCACACTGGAAGAATTGAACTATGAATTGGTATCGATGGGTGTCAAGCCGTATTATCTCCATCAATGTGATGAAGTTTTTGGGATTTCCAAGTTTCAGGTGCCCATTGTTGACGGTTTAAAAATTTACCAAGGTCTAAGAGGTAGAATTTCCGGTATTGCTGTTCCTCTTTATGTCGCAGACCTAAAGGGTGGCGGGGGAAAAATACCATTAATTCCGGAATATTTAGTAGAAGTGAAGGAAAATACTCTAATCTTCCGAAACTATAAAGGTGATCTTTATGAAATATCGAATGGCTATCCTACTCATCATCATGCAATTTAGTCTACTTCTTTTTTGCGCTTTACCGGAGGTTGTTCTAGCTCCGGCAGAAGGTGGCAATGAATTAGGAGAAGAAGCATCCACCGCAAAACCGTCGACTGATCTCTTGCGTTTGACCTATGACACGGCTTTTCGACCTCCACCCGGTGCTGTTTTGGAAGAAAAGGGAAGCCTTCATGAAAAAGGAAATGTTTACAGGCTAAGATTTCCAATTTCAATATATAAATTTTCCTATTTAAAAATCTCATCTACAAACTCGGAGAATTCAAGCCGATTCGTTTATGAAGTGAGCGAAAAGGAAATAGAAAAGGCAAAATGGAAGAAATACTATTACCTGCCTGTTCATGGAAAGCCGAATTCCGCAACTATTTCGTTATTTGCCTGTGGCAATAATCTTTCCTGTGCTAGATGGGAGTGGTATTATAATGGTTTCTTGATTGTATTCGAATCCAAAGGTGAATTTTCCGAAAATGATATAAATCAGAAATCCATTGCTGAAAACTACCATGAAATCATTGAAAAACACTTGTTGGTTTACTAGATTGTTTTTTAATAGGAATGGAGCAATCGTATGTGGCTAAAATTAGGGGACACCGAAGTAATCAATCTGGACTATATTTCATCCATTAAGAAAAGTCCCAATAAACCAAGTATTGAAATTATTTATCACGATTTAACTAATGTCAAGGCTCTGAACTTCCCGGGTGAAGAGGAAAGAGACAAGGCATTTTCCGCTATTTTGGAGAATCTATCGCGCATGAGGCTATTCTTTCAATAATTTATGATAGGTAAAATTTATCAACCCAGCCCCTTTGATTATCTGGAGATCCAAGATCGCCTGGAAGAAATTGAATCTGATGATCCTTTCGAAATATTATTTTATGGATCTAGAGAAAGAGGAGATCATGTTGAAGATTCAGATTTCAATTTCTATCTTCTTGCTTCCACGCAAGATCAGATGAGGCCGGGATTCGTTCAGAAAATAACCTCTACGTTGAAAATTTTGGAAAAATTTTCAACGGTGAATCTGGTTGCCGGTGACAAAGAAACCTTTCGAATCCGATTGAATCTTTTTGAACCTTCTGTGATTCATATGCTGGAAAAAGGGACTGTTTTTTTTGGAGATCATATATTCCATAAGTTCCAAAAAACTTGGCAATCTCTCCAAAACGAGCCTATTCCCAAGCAGAAGCTCATACCATTTTTAAATAGAAGAATCAATTTCTATCGTTCCTTGAAAGCAAGGAACGAAAAAGACAATGCTATACGCCAAGAAAGAATCTATAGTCTCTCAATCCAAGTATGGGCATTGAAGCATATTCAAGATATCAGCATTCAAGAATTGATCACCTTGGACATACCCAAAGAATGTGATATGATGGTTCCTGTACTTTATAAAAACGAGTTCGATCCTGAGATTGAAGAATTGCTTCTCAGCAGAAGAAACTGGCAAGACAAAAAGAGATTTGCCCAAGCAAACCATGATTACAAGACAAAAGAAAGTTATCTGCCGGGAGTTTTGGAATCTACCCAATCCAAATAATTGCTTCGAATTCTCTTTTGCATGATCTGAGTCGGGAATTCATCCCCCATGGTCAATCTACAAAATGTAAATCCAAAAAAAATCATTCGCAGATAAGAAATTTCTTCATCAGCTTTTTCAATCCCAAATTTGGCAAAATTTTTCTTCATATCTTGAAAATAAGATTCCATAATTTCAGACTGAAATCGCAATACCCAATCTTGAATGATGGATTTTGTCTCGGGGAGGAGCATCATATTCATGATTAACCTCATTTCTAAACAAGGATCACTTTCGGGACCATCCTCAAATGGACCGGAAATCTTTTTTAGGATTGCATCCACAAAATCCATGCTAGTTTTATGTTCTAGTTTCAGGAGTTCGGCGATCATTTCTTTCTCTCTGTTGAAATGCCTCTCCAGAATAGTAAATAGAATCTTGTCTTTAGATTCAAAATACAAATAAGGTAAGCCTCTGGAAATACCCGCACGATCTGCTATCATTTCCATGGTGGTAGAACCGTAACCTTTTAGGGAAAAAAGCTCGAGTGAGGAACGAAGGATGAGAAGTTGCGATTTTTCCCGATTTTCATCTCGCTTCGTTCGTTTTTTTGCAGGTTTGTCGATACTTTCTTCTTCCATTTATTCAATATTGCCAGGAATGAAATCATTTTCTAGCCATTTTCCTATCCTCACTGGTTTTTTTTTCATTGAATAAATATTTAGCGAATGGAATTCTAGAGGTAAATAAGTCTAAATTATAAGATTAAGGTTCCAATGAAAAAGCTTAGTAGCCTTCCATGGGCGAAATTTACCATATACTCCATTTTTATATCTATTGTCTTACTTGATGTGGATGGAATCAGAAGTTTTGGGATGAGGGGTCCCTATACTCACGAAAAAATCAACGAAGAGGCTTTCAAGTTATTTTCAAAACGAACGGGTTTTGAAGTCCGAATAGATTGTGCGGAAATGATTAACCAATACAATTTCCAAGCGGATGTATACTATCCGAATAAACCGGAGTATCATTGTGACAATTCAGAGTTCTATCGTTGTTCTGCACTACTGGAAAAATTAAAGACAAGTGCCATCAAAGACCCCAACCTTATTACAACTCTCAGGAAAATTGGCCTCGCTTCCCATATTGTGCAAGACTTCTACGCACACTCCAATTGGGTAGAAATAACTCGAACTAGTTATGCGATGGCTCCCATTGAGAATTTGAAAGAATTTTTCATCCTCGCACCAAATCTACAATCCGGTTGGCATCCCTTTAGCCCGGAAGGAACCCCCGAAGATTCTGTGGATTGCTATTTGAAACCACAAGATGAATGGGGACAATGGATATTGGGAGCAACTCACGGATGTATGGAAAAAGACAGCAATTACAGTCTTAGAGGAATCACAATAGCAGACAGTCCGATTGCATTTGGAAGGACCTACCATGAACTAGCCGGAGAACTTGCTGTTGAACATACAGCAAAGCTTTTGCAGTATTTTTATGACAAAAGAAGCCCTCAGTTCATGAGTTGCATGATCCCTAGCTTTCGCACAGTAGGCTGCAATCAAACTGTTTTTAAAGGGTTAAGAAGTCTTTAGAGGAAAAATTAAGAGCCTGTCCCAAAACCTTTTTTATAAATACTGAGAAGCGATATAGATCCAACCTAATACGGCTAGACTTCCGAATATTGCACCAACGACCCATCCACCAACTACGTCACTGAAATAATGGTGCAGGCTCAGTAGTCTTCCCACTCCGGACAAAATTGTAAAAATAAAAACCCAAGGAGAGAAAGAAAAAGCGAAGACCAATATCCAAACAACTACCATTGAGTTAGCCGAATGCGCCGAAGGAAAAGAATATTTCATATCAGGATTTGCATCAACTTTTCCGGCAACACTTATGAGTGGTCTCCCTCTCGAGATGGATTTCTTTAAAAGTAATACAAATCTATCGTTCAAAAAAGCCGCAATGCATAGGAAGGCTAGAGCCCATCCAAATGGGACAAATGTCTCCGAAAACCAGAGAAAAGGAATGATGAGGATGAAAAAAACTTCCCCTCGATTTACCTTTCCCAAGTATTTTCTGATGCTAACTGTCGGGAGGTTTTCTCGAATCCAAATGGATATTTTTAAATCCCAGTTCAAATTCTCAATTCCTTTTGAATGGAAGAAATAAGTTCCTGTTTCGGGATATCGACTTGTGTACGCTCTTCCAAATTTTTAAAGCTATAAATTCCTTTTTGAATTTCGTCGTCACCCATTAGCAGAATGTATTTCATTCCTTTTTTCTCTGCTGTCGTAATTTGTTTTCCCAGCTTTTGTTTGGAATTGAGGAAAACTTCACAAGCGATTCCATTTTTTCGAATCAGATCAGCTACTTGGAAAACCTCGGACAGATAACGCTCATCCAAAAGGGGTATGCAAACAACATTTTCTCTTCCTAAATTCGGCAAGAGATTATGGGCTTCGAGAAAATTCTTCAAGGTAACATCCCCCATCCCAAATCCTGTTCCGGAGATAGACTCATTGGAGAATAGACCCGTTAGGTTGTCATAGCGCCCCCCTCCGTAGAGGGATCTCTTGTTCTGCGGAGATACATCAAATATCTCATAAACAAAGCCTGTATAATAATCAAATCCCCTAACAATAGAAGGATCAAATTCTATCAACTCCTTGAGCCCCAATTTTTCCAACTGCGACAAAAGATTGCGAGTCTCTTCTATGATTTCCATGGGAATACCATCAATATCCGATATAGAATTGATTGAGCAAGAAAGGAATTCATCAATTTTTCCTAATGCGGTAGGATCACCCGGAATGGTTTTTTCCACTTCTTTGATGTATTCTTCTCTTGAGATTTTGTTCTTCTTGTCCAGGATCTTGGAAACTTCTTGAGCTTTGGATGGATCAAGTTTTAAACTATTCTCAAAAAAACCATCCAATATTTTTCTATGTGAAATACGGATACGAAACATGGTTTTATCCGCTCCAAAAGCGAACAAAATGTCACTGGCAAGTTTTAAAATCTCCACTTCGGCTTCATAGCCATCTACACCAAAAATATCAACATTCAATTGCCAATGCTCTCGGAGCCTCCCCAACCCGGGCTGTTCGTATCTCCAGAGATTGGGAAAAGAAAACCATCTTATGGGGCGAGGCAATTCTCTTTGCCGGGATGCAACCATTCTCGCTAGTGTTGGAGTCATCTCCGGTCGCATGGCGACTTCCCTTCCCCCTTTGTCGACGAAATTGTAGAGTTGTTTTCCTACAATTTCTTCACCTGTCTTGGCGCGGTAAAGATCCAAAGATTCAAGCATGGGTCCGTCGTATTCTTCGTAACCATAGGATTCGACTACTCCCCGCATCACGGAAAACATAAATTGACGAATTCTCATATCCTCAGGGAAAAAATCCCGAGTCCCTTTATATCCAATAGTAGGCAGTTTTTCTTGTTTCTTCTCTTTCAATGGAATATCCTATTCTGAAACAAGAATTTTAGAGTAGGCTCAGAATTCAAATGGAATCTTATTAGATTTTTTGGACAAATTCCAAGAAGGAATTGTATTTTCTGCCGCCCTCAGCATCACCACTGAAGCCTATGATCTCGGCACCTACAATATCATAATCTCCACAATCTCTTGTGTGCCGAGCTTCCAAGGCAACTCTCAGAGGTTGTTGCATTTTGAAATTCAAATCAACGGTAAAACTTGGTTTTACTTTGAGGGCTTTTCTAATTCTTTCATCGGTAATTTCCAAGGCAACACCTTGCAACGATGCATTTACCACATTTTGACGAACATCTACTGTGTGCGTATTGGAGTCCATGATGCGTTCCAAGAATACATGCTCCACTTTTTTATAGAGTTCCAAAATCGAGGGATCTATGCCACCCACATCTTTTTTTGAAACCAAAAATGCAAATGGCTTAGGTGGTCCAAAAGGAATGATGATGGGATATATTAAAATAGATGAAATTTTCTTTTTCTTGAATTCTAAAATTTTGTCTTCCAGAATAAGCTCTTCTTCATATTCCTTTTTTATATCTAGAATATTAGAATCTTGATAGGAAACCATTCGAACAGTGTCGATGATATAAATCATTTTTCCTGTCTGAATGCATAGGTCTAATTCTTCTGCATATTCACCGGATTTAGGCATTACAATATTAGAATTAATATCCATAGGGATTAATTTTTTATGAATATCTTGGATTAACACATTGGATGTTACACCAAAAAGTTTTTTTTCTTCTATGTCTTCTTTGGATACTAAAAAATTAGTAGCGGTTACTTTACCTCTTAGATTACCCAACCTTGGAGATTTTCTGTCAAAATCCGCCAGCCTAAGCAAATACGGTTTGATTAAGAGCATATCCTCTTTGGTTTGAATGATATCGAAATCCAATTCAATTTGGCGATCTAAATTGGTGTAGATTGTTCCCTTCATTTCGGGAAAAGTTAGCTCAGAATCTAGTTTTATGACAAACATACCGTTTGTTTTTTTGGAAACGAATTTAGCACGTGGCCTTGAATCCTCAAATCCTTTAACGGTAGATATATCCTTGGAAAACTTTTCAATAATAAATTTCTCAATTTTGTCCAAATCGCTGATTTCTTGCCATTTTCGACCGACTTCTGCCGCAGTTGGGAGTTTATCCTGAGTGCTTTCCATTGTTATAAGAATATAGCTTTATAAAAATTTGTCAATTCAACTTTTTAAAATTAACTCGACGATTTTTTGCTCTTCCTTCTTGCGTATCGTTATCTTCCGAAGGCTGTGAATAGTAATAGGCTTTGATTTTCATCCTTGATTCCGGAACACCTTTTTTAATTAGATACTCCTTGACGCTTTGTGCTCTGGATTCACTCAATTTCGTATTATATTCTTTGCTTGCAACATTATCTGTATGCCCACCTATTTCTATCAAATCTTTAGAATTGCGAATAAGATAATCGGCAAGCTTGTCCAATTTCATTTTATCTTCTTTACTTATATCACCTACATTAAATGGAAAATAAATTACAGTTGAATAAACTTTGTCTATATCATCTAGATTTGTTAGGTAGAGCTTAGTCTCACCATCCAGAAGATTGGGGATGTCTTCCAAGCGAAAGAAAAAGGTATCCTCTTTAAATCCATCTGCTTTAACTAGGATTTCAAAATCTTCTTCCGGGTAATCCTTTATTGGAAATAGATTTTTCTCTCCATCAATAGCTTTACCTCCACGATTGCTACCGGTAAATAAAGTTAGTTTTGCATCATCTATGGGATCACCTGATTTTTTATTGTAAATTCCAAACTCAATTTGAGTGGTTTTCTGAATAGGAGGCTTAATTTTTTCCAATGTTATGGTTTCGTATCTTGATTTATCACGACCAATATTTCCTCTCAAGTCCAATACAAGAGAACTTGGTTGAAAACCCGGGGAGCTTACTTCTACTCGATAGAATTTTCCTGTTTTCAAAATAGTGCGAAAGTTTTCCGTCTTGACCTTTGGATCCACCGGCTTTAAATCCCCTCCTATTCTTGCAGAGGTGATTACTTTAACAGGGTTGGAATCGTCCAAGAATTTTATCGTGGAATCAAGACCGATCATTTTTTCTTCGGAACCATCTAAAACCAAACCATGAAAAATGAAATCATACGATTTTCTCATTGAGTCGGGCATTGGTGAACGATATATGTCAAATTGCCCTTTCCCTCCCGGACGGTTGGAAGAAAAATATACCCAGAGATCGTCATGAGTGATGGAAAGATATTCATTATCACTCTTCCGATAGTCTTCCAAAGGTATTTTTGGATCATACCTGTCGAATGCTCCAACAGATGTTTCCGGCTCAAAGATTGCAGTGTTAAATGGATATCCTAATTCCATTACCGTGTCCCAACAATTTGACTTGTAAGGAGTCATCTTCTTTTCCAATGATTCCGTTCGACAATGAGATTTTTCTTTCCAATTACTTAAAAAGAATCTATATTTTTTATGGAGATCGTTTCTATCCGAACTAAAATACAGCGTTTCACCATCCCAATGAAAATAGGGACTGATTTCATTGAACTCCGAATTGATTTCAGGTCCCAAATTGATTGGTTCCGACCATTTATCTCCTGTCATGCTTCGAAAGCTGATCCAAAGATCAAAACCTCCGTAACCACCCGGTCTATCGGAACTAAAGACAATCGCCTTACCATCCGGTGATATTGCAGGCATTCTATCATTGAAATTAGAATTGATTTCATCCAAGTGAATGGGCTTTTTCCAATTTTTGGAATCTTTAATGCGAGAAGAAAAATAGATATTCAATCCATCATAACCTTCTCGATCTCCGGACTTCAGTGAGGTAAAATATATTTCTTCGGGTCTATCGTCTTCTCTACCAAATAGAATGGAAAACATCCCTTCAAATGATTCGGTATTCAACTCTTTGAAATTTTCCGGCGAGCTCCACTCAGGAAATTTCATTCTGTTCGGATAGGCTTTATTGGTTGCGACCCAAATATCCATACCACCTTGTCCACCGGGTCTATTGGATTGAAAAACTATGTATTGACCTTTTGGGCTAATTATGGGGTTGTATTCAACATTTTGGGTATTTAAGGGAGATCCAAAACTTTTGTGGTCTTCAGATGGATAACTTTGCAGCATGACTGCACCACCAAAACCCAAGAAAATTGCCAAAAAGCCAAGAATGTGCATGCCCCAAAATCGTTTTTTCATTCGAATATCCTGTGAAAAATATCGGTTTATTCTGGAAATTCTTGCGTTCTATTTCTCACTGGAAGAATGGAAAGACCGAAAATTCTGGGAATTCTCAATTTAACGGAAGATTCCTTTTCGGATGGAGGAAAATACCTAAAACCAAGTTCTGCCATGGAGCATGCTCTCCATCTGATCGATTCCGGTGCTGATATTTTGGATTTGGGAGCCCAATCATCCAACCCCCAATCTAAGCCTGTACCTTGGGAGGTTGAATGGGAAAGAATCCGAAAGATCATAGAATTATTGAGATCCGAAGAAACTAGACCCAACTCAGATTCAAAGATTCAAATTTCCATTGATAGCTTTCGCCCTCAAGTATTAGAAAATTGCCTTAAACTGGGAATTGATTATTGGAATGATATCACAGCACTTAAAAATCCTCTCTCATTGGAAATTCTAACATCCCATAAACAAAATATCCCAAACCTCATTCTAATGTTTTCCCACAATCGGGGAGACCGGGCTGTGGCTCAATCGAATCTATCCCCGAAAACTATTGTGGATCATATCTTGAAATTTTTCCATTTGGAAATGGATAAGCTTATCGGGGCAGGAATTTCTCAAGAAAAGATTATCATTGATCCGGGTATGGGTTTCTTTTTGGGTGAAGATCC
>JAFIGA010000127.1 GCA_020831715.1 Leptospira sp.
TGGATAGATGTTAGTTGTAAGCTGCTATAGGAATACAACTGCACATAAGATTTCTATCTCCATAGACATTGTCTATTCTTCCAACGGCAGGCCAGAATTTGTTCGACTTGAGCCAAGGAAGAGGATATGCCGCCTTCTATCTTGAATAGGAATGCTTCCATTCATCATTCATAACCATACCTGTAGTGTGTGGTGCATTTTTTAAGGGGTTATCCAATTTGTCGATCTTTCCTTCTTCCACTTCTCTTATTTCATCCCGTATAGAAATCATTGCATCACAGAAACGATCCAACTCTTCTTTGGATTCACTTTCTGTTGGTTCAATCATCAATGTTCCCGGAACCGGAAAGGACATAGTGGGAGCATGAAAACCATAATCCATAAGACGTTTGGCGATGTCTTCAGCTTCTATACCGGATGTTTTCTTAAGTCCTCTCGTGTCCAAGATGCATTCATGGGCAACGAGTCCCCTGCTTCCCTTATACAAGACGCCGTAGTGAGACTCCAATCTTTTCGCCATATAGTTCGCGTTCAATATTGCTGTTTTAGTGGCAAGCGTTAGTCCCTCTTCGCCCATCATGGCAATGTAAGCCCAGGAAATTACATCAATGCTTGCAGATCCCCAAGGTGCAGATGATACTGCTCCTTGAGTAGTCCCTGTTCCGTTATCTGTTAGACTATGACCGGGAAGGAAAGGAACAAGTTGTTCGGCTACACCAATTGGACCAACACCCGGTCCACCGCCACCATGGGGAATGCAAAAGGTTTTATGAAGATTTAAATGACATACATCTGCTCCGATGGAAGCGGGGGTTGTGAGCCCAACTTGGGCATTCATATTGGCACCGTCCATATAGACCTGCCCACCATATTCGTGAATTATATCACAGATCTCTACTATACCTTCTTCAAAGACTCCATGAGTAGACGGATAGGTCACCATCAATGCCGCCAATTCATCTTTGTGCTTTTCTGCCTTTTCTTTAAGATCTTTTAGATTGATATTTCCGTTTTCATCGCAAGATACGACCACAACTTTAAAACCAGCCATCACCGCAGATGCCGGGTTAGTTCCATGTGCCGAAATAGGTATTAGACATACATCCCTATGGCTTTCATTTCTGGAAACATGGTAGCCTCTTATAGCAAGCAATCCGGCGAATTCTCCTTGAGATCCGGCATTCGGCTGCAGGGAGACAGCTGCGAATCCCGTGATTTCACAGAGCCATTTTTCCAATTGTCCGAATAATTTGCGATAGCCTTCCGTCTGTGAGTTGGGCGCAAATGGATGAATAGTTCCTAATTCCGGCCATGTGACTGGATACATTTCAGTAGTGGAATTCAGTTTCATTGTACAGGAACCCAGTGGAATCATGGAATGAGTAAGAGAGAGATCCTTGGACTCCAGTCTTTTGATATAACGAAGCATTTCTGTTTCTGTGTGATAGGTGTTGAACACAGGGTGTGTGAGGAACTCGGAAGTACGAATTAATTCAGGGGGGAGTTCGTGCTGCGTTTCGCTGACCATCTGATCTAGAGAGAAGGGGAGACTCTGCCCTTTATGAAAGACTTCCAATAGATCTCTAACATCATCTAATGTTACAGTCTCATCCAAACTAATTCCTACAGAGTGTTGGTTGAATTGTCGGAGATTGATTCCTTTTTCTTCTGCAAAGCTCAATATTTCAGCCGAAGTAAATTGCTCTAAGTCGACTCTTAGTGTATCAAAGAATGGTTTAGAAGTGATTTTATAACCTAGTTTTTCCAATCCATGTGCAAGGACAGAAGTGAGTTTATGAATTCGAGTTGCGATTGTCTTGAGACCCTCGGGTCCATGATAGACTGCGTAGAATGAAGAAATAACTGCTAGCAGAACTTGTGCCGTGCATATGTTACTGGTTGCCTTATCTCTTCGAATATGTTGTTCTCTAGTCTGAAGAGAAAGTCTGTAAGCGGGATTGCCTTGAGAATCTTTCGATACTCCGATGAGTCTTCCCGGAATCAATCGTTTGAACTCATCCTTGGTTGCAAGAAAACCTGCATGAGGTCCACCAAAACCAAGAGGCAATCCAAATCTCTGAGAAGAACCAACAACAACATCTGCTCCCCATTCTCCGGGAGGTGTTAGTAGAGTCAATGCCATGAGATCAGATGCAACGACTACTTTGGTCTTCATGTTGTGCATGGATTCGACGAATTCTTTATAGTTCTGAATGATTCCATCAGAAGAAGGATATTGAATTAAGCAGGCGAAGAAATCTCTGGAGGGCTTTAGTTTCTTGAAGGATCCTACAACTATTTGAATTCCTAGAGGTTGTGCTCTGGTTTTCAAAACTTCTAAGGTTTGAGGATGAACAGAGTGTGAAACAAAGAAACTATTGCCTGAGTCGTCGTCACGTAGATTGTAACACATAGCCATTGCTTCTGCCGCGGCTGTTCCTTCGTCCAAGAGTGAAGCGTTGGAGACATCTAACTTGGTTAGATCGGTAATCATTGTTTGGAAATTTATCAATGCCTCTAAGCGACCTTGTGCAATTTCAGCTTGGTAGGGCGTGTATGCCGTATACCATCCCGGATTTTCCAAAACATTTCTCTGAATTACTGTTGGTGTAACCGAAGAATAGTAGCCCATGCCGATGTAGGATCGAAAAATTTTATTCTTGGATACAATTCGTTGGAGTTCGGTTAGAACAGCCTTCTCCCCTTTGGGTGAAGGTAGATTGACTTTTTCTTTTAGTAGAATATTGCCGGGAACTACATCCTTTATGAGATCATCCATATCATTGTATCCCAAGTATTTAAGCATCTCAGACCTTTCATCTTCATTCGGACCAATATGGCGAGGAATGAATGTATCTGCATTCGTTAATAGATCACTTAGGTTGATATGGAGCGTATCTTTAGAGGATGATTTTTTTGTTGCCGACAATTCTTTTTGCATTTTTATTCGAGTCCCGCCACGTATTCTTTATATTTAGACGAATCCATGAGCTTATCCAGTTCAGAAGAATTGATGCCTTTGATCTTTATAAACCACGTTTCAAATGGTTGTCCGTTTACAGACGCTGGATCTGACTCCAAAATGGAATTGGATTCAGTCACTTCGCCGGAAATAGGTGCATACAGGTCCTCAGCTGCCTTAACCGATTCAATGGTTCCAAATGATTCGAATTGAGTTATGGATTTTCCAGGTTTTGGAACATCAACAAATACGATATCACCCAAAGCTTGCTGGGCATAGTCACTGATTCCGATTGTTGCTGTATCCCCGTCCGGTTTTACCCATTCGTGTTTTTCTGTAAAAAAATATCCTTGTGGTGCGCTGGTTTCTGCCATTTTTTGTTCCTTTTTTGATTTATTTATGAAAACTAATTTCTTCTAACTGATCCTTGAACGAATGCTGATTTTTGAGTAATCGCTTTCTTTTTGGTTCCTCGAATTTCGACATAAACTTCCTTTCCATCTTCGAAGTATTCTTTATTCAATAAAGCTATCCCGATTGATTTCTTTAAGGATGGAGAATGAGTTCCCGAAGTTGTTTTACCTATTTCCGAACCTTCTTCATTGAATATCTTATACTCTTCTCGCAAAACACCGGGTTCTTGTAGAACAATGCCTATCGTTTTTAATTCAGAGCCGTTCTTTTTGTCCTGAATGATTCTTTCATATCCTAGATAGGGTGCAGGCTTTTCTTTTGCTATCCAACCAATTCCGGATGCGGTTTGTGTTCTGTCATCAGGAAGTTCATGACCATATAAAGTATATCTGGCTTCCATTCGAAGAGTATCACGAGCTCCCAATCCCACCGGAACCAATCCTTTTTCTTTGTATCTGGAGAGAAGTTCTTGCCAAATCTTAATTCCCGAATCGATAGATGAATAAATTTCAAATCCATCCTCACCAGTGTAACCTGTTCGGGAAACGATCATTTTTTCACTATTGAATTCCAAATAAGCAAAATGGTAGTAAGCTATAGAGTTTAAATCTACTCCTAAATAATCTTGAAGAATTTCGTTAGCTATGGGGCCTTGTAAAGCAATCTGGTGCCATTGATCCGATTCATTCTTGATTGTAACTTTTGGATCTTGGATATATTTATTGAAATGGGAAAAAACATTTTCATAGTTAGATGCGTTGGAGCATATAAAATACTTATCTTCACTGATTCTATAGAGAGTAATATCATCAACAAGTCCACCGTTTTCATTTACAACAGCATTGTATTGAACTTGCCCATCCTTTAAACCGGAAACAATGTTGCAGGTAACCTTTTCAAGGAAAGTTAAAATAGCAGAAGGGTCTCCTTCAACAATTATTTCTCCCATATGGGACACATCGAATAATCCCGCTTTGGTTCGCGTTGCTAGGTGTTCGGCAATGATACCGGTGTATTGAACGGGCATTTCCCATCCTCCGAAGGGAACCATTTTGGCTCCTAATTCCTTATGAATTGAATGCAAGGGGGTTTTTTTCATAAAATTTCTCTTCAATTACATAATTATTTCTTACATCTAGTTTTCAATTGGATTTTTATGGAATTTCTAGGGAGGAAAACATGAAAGTCCTAAGAGAAATCGCAGAAATTGAGAAGAAAGGTAGGCTAGATAGGCTTTATAAGAGGTCAGATGAGCTCTCTGAGCCCGGTAAAGGGGAAGTTCAGGTCAAAATTCGTGCAATCGGATTGAATTTTGCGGATATTTTTGCAATATATGGCCTTTACAGTGCAACTCCTAAAGGAAAATTCACTCCTGGATTGGAATTTTCCGGTGAAGTTATAGCCATTGGAGAAGATGTAACAGGCTTCCAAGTTGGGCAGAGGATTATGGGAGCAACTAGATTTGGAGCATACGCAACTCATATAAATCAGGGACAAGAATATTTATTTCCTATACCGGATGAATGGAGTTATGAAGAAGGTGCCGCATTTCCGGTGCAAGCTTTGACTGCTTATTATGCATTGTTTCCTTTAGGTAACTGCAACCAAGATTCGGTTGTGTTAATTCATAGTGCGGCTGGTGGAGTTGGATTACTCGCTAACCAATTTGCCAAGAGGGTAGGAGCAACTACAATAGGTTCTGTGGGTTCTGAATCCAAAGTATCTATACTAAAAGAAAATCAATTTGATGAATACATAGTTCGAGATAAGCACTTTAAAGAAAAAATGATTCAAATTTTGAAAGAAAGAAAGCTTAACTTGGTATTGGAATGTGTTGGAGGTAAGATTTTTAATGATAGCTATAACTTAATGAGTCCAATGGGAAGACTTGTTACTTATGGTAGTGCAAATTTTACACCTTCCGGTAATAGTTTAAATGTACTTAAAACTATTTACACTTATCTAAATAGACCAAAGATAGATCCATTGAAGATGGTATCCGATAATAAATCAGTTATGGGCTTTAATCTTATATGGTTATGGGATCAAGTTTCTATATTAAAAGCAATGATGATAGATATTATGCAACATAAACCCTCACCTCAACACATTGGTATGGTTGTTGGTTGGGATGATCTTATAAAAGCATTGAAAGAGTTTCGTTCAGGTAAGACGACTGGTAAGGTTGTTGTAAGTTTATAATTTTTTTTAAAAGATTATTTAAAAAACTTTACAACCATAGTACTCCCATTTAATTATGTCACTATCGGTGCATGTTATTTTTTATCTTCCTAAGGATTTAGATAGCTTGCATTGAAATAATTACGGAGAGGTACATCAATGGGAGCTCCTAAAAAGAAAGCTGCGAAGAAAAAAATCGCACCAAAGAAAAAAGCCGCAAAGAAAAAAGTAGCTGCAAAGAAAAAAGCAGCGAAGAAAAAAACTGCAGCGAAGAAAAAAAAATAGTAATCTATAAAGATTACTTAATTAGCAGTTTACTGCATTCTATTCTAATAGCCCGCATACCATGCGGGTTTTTTATTATGCTACGCTTTTTGAAACATTTTGCTGATGTTTTCAACGATTCTATCGGAAAAAACCGGTTTATTATTTAAACCATGTGCATTTAATTCTTCATAAAGGTCTATTTCACCTACATCAATGGCTTTTCCCGGGAATATTTCCCCGGTTAACTGCTTTTTGAATGCTAAATCTTTCCATACTTCGATTAATTCGAAAGATTCCTCCGTTTTTCTATGTGAATTCTTGAAAACATCCGGATGAAATACGGAGAGCCCAATATAATAACAGGCTTTTCCTTCATTAATCTTCTCGAAGGTAATCATTCCATCCTTTAAATAGATCGGAGTATAGTTTTTGTCTTTGGTTATGGGCAAAAGATATAAATGACAAAGTGATTGAACTGAAGGAATTTGAGGAAGAAATGTACTTTCATTGGGGAATAGCATCGTATCAGGATTGATCACCAAGAATTTGTCTTCTTTCATAAATGAAAAGCGCTCTAAGCCTGTATAAACGCCACCTCCTGTTCCTAAAATTTCTGTTTCATGGCTATAAAATAATGGAAAGGCTTTAAAAGATTTGATATGATCCTGTATCTTTTCACCTAAATAGTGAGTATTGATCAATCCTTTGTTTATATTCCAGTTATTTAGAAGAAAGAGAGAGTAATCCAGAAGTTTCACACCTTGAATAGGTAGCATAGGCTTGGGAAACTCTAGGGTATAGCGCTTCATTCTCTTTCCAAAACCAGCCGCTAGAATGAATGCATTCATAATCTATTTTTCAATTCCTTGGATAGTTGGTATGCAAAGATATAAACTGAATCCGGTAAGTGACCAAGTTGACTGATTTCTTGGATATTTTCCAAGCAGGCAAAAAGACTTGGTCTAAATTTTAGATTTTTTTTCTCACCTACTTGGATTAGATAGGTTCCCATGGCTTTGAAGGACCTTTGTAATGCTTGCAGATAATAAGTCTCTCTAAATCTATAATAATTCTTAGAGGATGTCTTAGCGATAAATTCTTGAAGCATAGTTTGACGGATGCTTGTAGGAAGAGGTCTATAAGCATCATATAGAATACTTGAGAGATCATATTGAGGTGTACCCATCCTTGCATCTTGAAAATCAATCAAATAGATATCCTGCGACATTTCTTGGTCTTGTATGAGATTTCTACAATGGAAATCTCTATGAACAAAGACTTGATCGGGATGTTGATCCAAAAAGCTACAAGTCTCTTGTAAGAATATATAAAATTCTTCCAGAAGATCTGTCTTGAGGTTGAAATTCTCTTTCCATTTGGTATAGGAATTCACTGTTAGATTTACTTCAAACATCAATTTTTCATAATCAAATCTTCTGTTTTTTACCATCTCGGGTGGATTAAGATTTTGTAAGTTGATAATAAGATCCAGCAATTTTGGTAGGAGTGCTTCATATTCTTGATCGGTTTTAACAGAAAGATCATCAAAGCCACAAAATTCTTGGAGAATTGTGTTATTCTTCGAATCGATGGAAATGACTTTAGGGACGTGAATTGAATTTTGGGATAAAAAAACGGATAGATTTATAAAATCCCAATTGATTGCATTGTCCTTGCAGAGAACTTTCTTCGTTTCTCGATCTTTTTCCACCAGAAAGTATCGTCTTGTAGAAGCTTCTTCTTGCAATGGAGTTAGTGTATAGTTTTCTTCCTCAAAGGATATGTCATTTAGATTGATTGATTGATTTTTATTCACGGCTGGCAATTTTCTATCTCATTGATGGGAATCTTAAAAGAAAAGAACTTCCATTGTTTACCTCTGATGTCATAATTATCTTAATTCCATAGAGATTAGCAATTTCTTTTACAACGAACATACCCAATCCGGTTCCTTTACCAACTTCTTTGGTACTAAAATAGGGCTCGTATATCTTTTGCATTACTTCTTTAGTCATTCCATTTCCATTATCCTCGATTGAAAAACATGGATGATCGTTAATTTTAAAGGTCTTAATGGCAATTGTACCTTGGTTATTGGTGGCATCAGCCGCATTCAAGATGAGATTGGAGATCAATAGTTCAATCTTGTCTTTATTCGCCTTTACCAAAAGACTTTCAGGTATTTTATCCACTATAAGTTTGCAATTTTTTATTCTTTTGCTTTTTTCAAAAACATCCAATACATCAACTAAAGCTGAGTTTATATCCGTCTCCATGCCTTCTTCAACCAGCCATCCTTCTTTTGATTTACCCAAAGTAAGTAGATTGGAAGTTAGGTTTCTCAACTTTTCAGATTGAGATATGGTCATCTGAATGGCTCGATCTTTTATTTCCAAATCCGAATTAGGTTCATTCGCCAGTTCTACAAATCCCATAATTGCTGTGAGAGCGTTATTTATTTCATGACCGATACTTGCTGCGATTGTATTTAAAAAAGCTCGCTTTTCCGATTCAATTAATTTCTGAGTGAGAAGTTTCTTCTCGGAAGTATCTCTGAAGATCCCTGTGTAATACTCCAATCCATCCAGACTAAAACGACAAAAAGAAATTTCGCAGATAATCGTTTCATTATTTTTATCCAATAATTCGATTTCCAGGACCGAAGTTTTTGATGAATGTTTATATTCAATTGCCAGTCGCAGTAATCGATTGTAGACTTCCAATTTTTTAGCCGGAAACAAGGTTGCTATATGAGCTCCAATCAATGGTTTAGAATTGGATGAGAATTTATTCTTTGCTGATTTATTGGCAGAGAATATCTTTCCATCTTTGGTTATGGTAATTACAAAATCTTTGGTAGCATCTAAAATGATGGTGTTTTGTAAATTCAGATCTTCATTTCTTTTTGTTAGTGATTCAGCTTTGTATCTATTGACTTCTTTTTCCGTAGCCTCTTTTTCTTGAAAAAATTTACTTTCTACTGCATTTTTGACTACTTCCAATATTTTACTTCTCTCTACCGGTTTTGGTATATAGTCAAAGGCCTTATTTCGCAGAGCCTCTTGAACAGAACTAAGATTGGGATTGCCGGTGATCAAGATTACAGGAATATGAATGTATTTTTCTCTTACAATTTGTGAAAGATCCAAACCGGACATTTCATCCATCATAATATCCGAAATAATTACATCGATGGGTTTTTCTTCTAAGATTTTTAACCCTTCCTTGGGGCTATGAGTTAGAGTTAAGTCATAGTTTTCTCTGGATAAAACACGATTTAGGGCTAGGAGAATTGCCTCATCATCATCAATGATTAGAATTTGTGGTTTCATGTTAATTTGAGTTCTCCATCGGTAAAATAAACTCTAATCTACTTCCGTTATCAAAATTCGGGTCGAATTCAATAGTCCCTCCATGGGAGGTTACTATCTTCTTGGATATAGCCAATCCAAGTCCGGTTCCGTGTTTTGATCTTCTTGAAGTAACTAAAGGCAGGAAGATTTTTTCTATCATACTGATGTCAATTCCCGGACCATTGTCTTCTATTCGAAATCTTATACAATCTTTTCCATTCTGTTTCATCTTTTCAATGAAAATTTTGATTAATGGTTCCGTAGGTGGTTGGTCCATTTCTGCGATTGCATTGATAGAATTGATAATACAATTGATAATCACCTGCTCGATTTCTTGCCATCGTACATATATATTGGGCAGTCCTTCAACAATATGCTTTTCCAGTTTAATTTTATTCTTCTTGCTATTTGCTTCTACAAGATCTAATACTCTTTCCAGTAGAAGTTCGGGTGATATCCAATCCTTTTCTGTGGATGGATTTCGTCCTAAATCCAGAAGATTCTTTACAAGAGTTTTAATTCTTAAATTAGCCGATTCGATGATTTGAAGGATCTTTTTTCTTTCGGTAGGGTCTTCCTCATCTACTTGAATGAGATCTTCAAGATAAAGGAGGGCGGATTGAAGTGGGTTGTTAATTTCGTGAGCAATTCCTGCCGCCAACTCACCTATGCTTGCAAATTTTGCCGATTCTATGAGTAGTCTATCAAGGTTTCTATTTCGTATTTCTTGCTCTTTCCTTTCTGTAATATCGAAGATAACAACCATAATACCTAAGAATTCATTATTTCTACCTAAAATGGGTGATGAGTTAAGCATTGCAGGAAAAATCGGGGTTTTTGGGTTCTGTATTACAATTTCTCGTTGAACAGTTCTCGTTTTTATATAATCCAACGTTGTTTGTGTTAAATTTAAAATATTCAATGCATTCATTGATTGCATTTCATCTAGTTTGTAATGCAGTCTATTTTCAGCGGCATTATTGGCATATTGTATCCGACCGGATCTATCTAGCGATAATATTGGAACATCAATTGTGTCCAAAAGAATTCCTTGGTATTCTATCCTTTGTATTGCTTCTATTTTTATTTCTTCTGTTTTCTTGCTATAGATCATGAAGCCTAAATCATTTCCAAGCTCTTGCAATATATGAATATCATCTTCTGCAAATTGATAATCCTTGAAGTGGATCAACTCAATTGCACCGTATATTCGATTGTTCCATGAAACTTGAAAACATAGGGCTTCGATTTTTTGATTGGGATGAAATACATTATAATATTGTTTAAAGCTTACATCTTTTTCGGAAGAATGAAAATGCATAATAGAATAAGGGTCATTGGAAACTATATGAATGGGAAGAGAAGAAGGATCTGAATTGTAAAGTTCTTTTAGTTTATGATTGTAATTTTGTTCTTTTTTCTTATCCTTGGAATGTAGAAAAATTTTCTCCGAGCCATCATCTTCAAAGACAACTGACCATACTAAATCAAATCCTCGCGCTTTTTGTAAACTTATACAAGTTGTCTGAATCACTTCATATGGTTCTTGATTTAAATAGATAGCTTGCTTGATTTCACGGATAGCTCGGAGTAGATTCTGAGTGAAGGTAATAGTCCGTTCCATATTCCTTTTTTCAGTTGTGTCGCGAACATAAATTAAAAAGATTTCATTGTATTTTGAAGATTTATCCAAATAAATTTTTTGAATTGTGAAATCAATATCAATAAGATCAAAAGTTTTGGAGAGAATCTGCCAAGAGATTTTGGAAAAATTGGCGTTATCTTTTAGAATATGTGTGAATTCATTAATTTGGTCTTTTATGGGGAGAATTAAATCCAGATCTCTACCAACGAGTTCATTTTCTTGGTACCCAAGAATGGTTTCCAGTTTGGGATTCACATGGATTATGGTAAAAAGCAAAGGATCAACAATTAATATTCCCTCATTTACCGGATGGAGAGACTGAATGAGTAGATCCAAATCATTACGATTCATATAGAATCACTTAAACAGGATAGAATTAGAGTGGCAATGAATTTCTTATATAAATATTTGTTTTATAAATTCGAAAGAAGTAGAATCAAATACTTTAAATCTGAATGCGATATTTCGGAAAAGTATTTCGACATGGATGGATTTTCTATCTATTATTTGGAAAAGCCGGGAGTTGCATCCTACCCTACCATTGTATTGATTCATGGCTTTTTAGATGCTTGCTATGGGTTCAGAAAACTAGTTCAGCATCTAAATTATCCTGGTAGAATATTGATACCGGACATGCCGGGATTTGGTCGAAGCAAACTTCCCAAGTTCCCTTATTTATATCAATTGGATATTTTTGCGGATATGCTATTCGATTGGATCCAAAAAATGCAACTGAAATCTATGATCATCTGTGGTCACAGCATGGGTGGATTGGTTAGTCAAAAAATTATATTAAAGGATCAAAACTCTGATAAGTCTGTAATTGAAAAAGCAATTCTTCTTGCTACAGGCGGCATACCTCATCCTCAAAGAGACGAGATGCGAGATATATTATTTCCTAAATCTTTGATCGATATTTCTAAGTTATTGGGTTACCTCTATCATTCTGATTTTCCGGAGCCTTCTATGCTAGTGAAAAAAACTCTTTTGAACAAATGGAATGGATGGGAAAATCGTTATTTGGGAGAAAACACTGTTAGAAGGGAGAAAGAGATATTCTTTGGAGAAAAAGCAAGGGAGATTAAAATTCCCACTTTGATTGCAATTGGAGAACAAGATGAACTCACAACTGTAGACATGATGAAACAATACAAAAAGTGGATAAAGAGTTCTAAATTAGAAATCATTTCTGATACAAGACACGCCCTTCACAACGAAAGAGCCGAGGCTGTAGCTAGGATGATTCAAAATTTTCTAAAATATTGACTCGAAATTTGAATTTATACCGGTTTTCAGAGTTTACTCGCCGTCATCTCCGATTGCTTCAACCGGACATACAGAAATTGCATTTTTAGCAGCCTTGATTTCATCTTCAGTTTCCGGTTGTTTATAGAAGTATACATGACTCTCATCATCGTTGTATTTCAACAAATTGGGAGCCTCGTGAATGCAATCGTTACAAGGAACACAGTTTTCATCCACATAGAATCTACCCGGAGTATTTTCCGGTTGTTTCGCATTTTTATCAGCCATTTGTTCTAAATAAAGATTTGAGCCGATTTCGGTCAATAGAAAAAAATTTGCCAATAATAAAAAACTTTAATCAAGATGCCATGTCCTAAAATCAGGTCATGGGGAAGATTAATATCCTCGTTGTGGAAGATGAGCCGTATATTGGGCTCTCCATACGAAAGAGATTAGAAAAACTAGGCTACCATGTGATTATGGTAGTGGCATCGGGTGATGAAGCCTATCAGGTTTCGGCTGAAAGAGTGCCGGATCTCATTTTGATGGATATTCATCTAGAGGGGACCCTTGATGGAATCGAAACAGCCAGAACCTTATGGAATAATTTTTCTGTTCCCATTGTTTTCGTTACAGGAAACGTTGACCCCACTATCCAAAAACAAGTTCTAGATTCATGGTGTTACGGTTTTGTAGCCAAGCCTTTTCAGGGGATGGAATTGGAAACCTCTGTCGCAACTGCAATCAATCGAATTTTTGTGGAAAAATATGAGAACCAAGGTGAACTCAATGCTTTGGAGTATAGCTATCATCCTGTGATTGAATGGGTTCAGCAATACCCTGACCAAATTGGTGCGCTAATGGATGAGAAATCTATCATTCAAGAGAAAGACCGCTTTTCTGCACTGCAAATTTTTCAGTTGCTCACAATGAGCCAAGCTACCGATGACGATTTATCTATAGACATGAAAGAATTTTTATCCCAAGTTTCTTTTTTGATATGGAATCAGAGAGTGAAAAGTAATACTTTAAACTGGGAATTATTGATTGATAGTGATTCTATTGTCTTAACTGAAAAAGTTGCTCTCCCGGTTGCTATTATTTTGTCAGAAGCCTTAACCAACTCCCTTCAGTATGCTTTTACTACTGATCTCGATAAAGGTATAGTTAGTATTAAGTTTCAGAAGAATAAAACCGGCGATAAGATGATTTTAAAGATTAAAGATAATGGAAAGGGATTCCAAGAATCTGCATATTATCCGGACACTTCAAAACAACTGGCTACCAAGAAAGGATTGGGTTTGAAAATTATCGAGGGAATGGCAACTCTTCTCGGTGGAGAATATTTTCTAAATGGCGAACAAGGTACAACATTGGAAGTAATTTTTCCTTGTTCATTTTCCGAAATTAAAAACTAGTGTTTCACTTCCACACAGCATACATAAAAAACTCTCTGTTTCCATCCGCACCGGCTAATTTAGAATTGGCAAGACCTAATATTTTTGCTCCATGTAACCTAGCATGTTTGGCGACCCTTCTGAATACTCGTAAAGACTCTATACGATCGTTCAGTATGCCTTTTTCCAGTAGGGAGTTATCTTCAATTTCAAATTGTGGTTTTACCAGAGCCATGACTTCCAAAACTGAATCTTGCTTTTCCTCATGAAGTCTTTCAAAAATAGGGAAAACAGATCGCAACGACATAAAACTCAAATCCATTGTGATAAAATATTCGTTGGAATGGACATCTTTCAATTCTATATCTTGCCACGATAAATTTTTAATATGAAATCTATCTCTAACAGTAACACGAGTATCATTTTGTAGTTTAGTTGCCAATTGTCCATATCCTACATCAATAGCAAAGACATGAATAGCTCCCTTTTCCAAAAGTATCTGAGTGAAACCTCCGGTGGATGCTCCAAGATCAATGGCTATTTTCCCTTCCACGTTAGCCTTGGGAAATGATTCAAGAGCACCTATGAGTTTATGAGCACCTCTTGATACAAAATTTTTGATTTTTTCTCGAATTCGAATGGGAGTGTCCAACGGAACAGATATGCCGGAACGAGATTCCATTCTGTCGTTAATTAGAACTGATCCGGAAAGAATTAGGGATTGTGCCCTAGAAATAGAGTTAGCCAAACCTCTCCTAAGTAGAAGTTCATCCAGTCTAATTTTTTCTTGAGCCAAGGTAGGATGGTAGGGTTTTAAAAAAGATTTCGTTCGGACTTTCGATGGATTCAGCCAAAGATTCAAGCTCTTCAATTAAGGTTATAACTTGTCTTTTGGAATCTTCCATTCCATATAGAGTTACATAAGTCAGCTTTCCTTTATCGGCATCTTTACCCGGGGTTTTGCCAATATCCGATTGAATGCCTTCAACATCCAGAATATCATCCGTTAGCTGAAAAAGAAGTCCTAGTTTATTTCCATAACTTAGGATTACATCTTCTCTGCTTTTATTATCTCTTCTGAGACGATTGCCCAAAAGAAGAGCGGAGTTTATAAGGGCACCTGTCTTGCGAGAATGAATTCTTGTTAGGGTTTCTTGTGGATTCTGTGTTGCTGACTCAGGTGGTGGACCAAATCTCCCATCTAATTCCAGATCTTCGGATTGTCCTCCGACCATTCCAAGAATACCTGCACCATTGTGTAAAATTTCAAAAATATCCGGTAGAAGTGACATATCATCCTCTCGGGGTAGGACTCGTGAAGCCAGATAAAATCCCAGAGCATTGAGTCCATCTCCTGCAAGAATTGCAGTGCTTTCTCCGAATTTTACATGACAAGTAGGAATTCCCCTTCTGAGATCATCATTGTCCATGGACGGAAGGTCGTCGTGGATGAGTGAGTAGGTGTGGATTAGTTCACAAGCGGCACCTAGCAAAAGTGCGTCTTTGGATGGCTCACTTTCGTTTCCATTCGCCAGGAAGGAAGAAATAGTAAGGATAGGTCGGAATTTCTTTCCACCCGCTTCCAGGCTATACAGCATAGCAGATGCTAGTCTTTTGTGAGTGTTCTTTTGGATGAGAGGATAGATGTGATTGACAAAGTATCTTCCGAAGAGAGCTTTTCTCTGCGAAATCAGTTCCGAAAATTCAGAAGATACCTGTCTCATGAATTTTCTTAAACTAGCTCGTGGCCTTTGAAGAAAAAGCTGATTTCAAACTCTGCATTGTCAACAGAGTCAGAACCATGAACTGCATTCGCTTCTTTGCTTTCTGCGTAGAGTTTTCTTATAGTTCCTTCAGCTGCTTCCTTTGGATCAGTTGCTCCAATGATTTCTCTCCAATGGGAGACTGCGTTGTCTCTCTCAAGAGCTGCTGCAACGATTGGTCCGGAAACCATATAGCTACATAGGTCATTGTAAAAAGGTCTTTCTGAGTGGACTTTGTAAAATTGTTTCGCATCATTCAAGCTGAGTTGAAGATACTTCATTCCTTTTATTTTAAATCCTTCTTTTTCGATTCTTGCGAGTATGTTGCCTACGTGACCGTTTTTAACAGCGTCAGGTTTAAGCATAATAAATGTTCTTTGCATAGTATTTCCTATTCTTTTTTACCAGTACTTTAAAAATCCTGATTTTTGCAAAGGAAAATCTATGGGTATTATTTTTGTGATTGGGGCATTCCGACTTTGAAGTTGTTTTTATGGAGCCATTCTTCCGTTCTATCCAATCCCTCTTTGTAGGATACTTTTGGCACAAAATTCAATAATCTTTTCGACTTTTCAGTAGAGACAGGATGTGGTCTCATGATAAAATCAATCCCTTCGGGACTGAGAGGGGACTCTCCTTGGAAAAGTTTAAAAAATGGAGAAGAAATGGCAACTAAGGTTTTGGCAACAGCATAAGGAAGTGATTTGGGAAGTGGTCTCTGCGCAATTCTTGCTAAATCCATGAAGTATTCTTTCCAAGTTATAGCCTTCCCATCCGTGATGTTGATAATCTCCCCAAAGACTTTTTTATCAATAGCAAGGAAAACTGCGTCAGCAAGGTTATCAACATAAGTCAGATTCATCATACCCTCACCTCCACTTGGCAGGGCAAATAATCCTTTATCCATCACTTTCAAAGGTCGAATCACCCAAGGTTCAGAACCCGGTCCATATACATCACCCGGTCTTAGAATGATTACACCAAACTTGGGTGGTTGATTGAGAGGGAGTAGGGCATGTTCGCCTTCGATTTTTGTCTGAGCATAGGCACTACCCGTTCCATCCAAAGGACCATTTTCCGGTACAAAGGGAGGATAATGAAATCCGTAGACCATAACGCTAGATAGCTGGAGAAAAACTTTTGCCCCGGCTTTTTTAGCTTCATCTGCAAGCTGGTAGGTTGCTTCTACATTGATTTTTCGAAATTCATCGATATCACCGGATTCCTTCATCACCGCAACTGTATTGATTACAATGCTAACTTTCTTGAGTGCCATAGTACGAATTTCTTTATTGGCAATACTTCCGAGAATTACATCAATACCGAATTCATGCTCAACTTCTTCGGCACTTGCAGAATTAGATTCCAAGCCTATAACCTTGTAACCTAAGGTTATGGCTTTTGCCACCAATCTTTTTCCAATGAAACCACCTGCTCCGGTGATTAGGATAGATTTAGATTTCAAATTCTCTGGTGGTTATTTTATTGTCAGTGCCAATCATTAATTTCAAGAATGGAACTCCCTCGGTTTCTTTGGGAACTTTCTTGAGAGTTTCGTAGGAGTCTTCTTGGTATTTTACAGGTATAAAATACCAAATCATTTCAGTTCCATTCTGAGTGGACTTCTTGAAAGTGGGTTGCCCCAAAATAGCAGATGCCTTTACTACACTGTCCCCTTCTCGGATTTGGTCAATTTCCAATTTTCGAATATGGGTATTTGGTCTTGTCTGAGGTCTTGGGGTATAGACCTCTTTAACTTCTTTGGAACAGTCCAAAAACAGAAAACTAGATAATATGGATACGAGGGCTAAAATAATTTTCATATTTTAATGATTTTCTTGGCAAAAAGTTTTGTCAATCTCAAAATCACAGAATTTGGCATGAATTGTGCAATGCAATATAATAAGGGAAGAACTTCCCTGAAAAGATATAGTTTAATGAAGCAATTTGTAGAGTTTATATACAATACTGCGCACAAAAGGTGGGTTCATGATCGGAAGTCCAAATAAAAAAATAATGCAACAGCATTCAGGGCTTTTATGGAAGAGTATAGAGAGGCAATCTGAGGTTCAAGCCGGATTGATACGTTTGAATAAGGAGGTAACTCTTCGAATTCTAAGCAACCGACCGACGGAATTTCTCGAAGCAAATCGTTTCGACTTTTCAATGAATATGAAATCATTTCTAAAGACAGTAGTTACGATGGATCCTGAGAAATTAGAGTATTTCATCTTTCGAGTTTATGATTGTTATATGAGAGAGTTGCAGTACCGTGAGAATCGCAACCATCAATTCTCTATGGATATTTTATTTCAAGTGATTGAAACATTGACCTTGGAAAGGGAATCCAAAGGGTTGGCTGAAGGCAATTTAAATTTAGGTGCCGAATCTCTAACCAAGGCAGACTTGGACAATATCCTCAATCATATTAAAGCTTTCAACTTACTTTCAGCACATTTCCAAAAGATAGGTAATATCAAAAAAACAATAGAATACACAGACGTAATTATTCTAAAGACAGCAACTCTCAATCCTATGGTAACGGTTACAGCACTTGACAATATGTTCAGTCTTATTTTGGCTCAAAATGTCCTTGCAACCAAATATGCAATTCGCAATCTTCTCTCCGGTTGGATGGAGGAATACGGATTTTCCAAGGAGCAGGTCTGCAGAATCATTCCTTTATTTCCACAGGAATCTTCATTGAATGATTTTCGAACGATATATTCCAAGGCAATGCAATCCTTGGTATCGGACAAAAGTGAAAATGAAACTAAGGATATGGATCTATTTATATTGAGAACAGTGTGTAACTATTTTACTTCTTGGTTGAATCGGGTTGCTTCCCAGATGCAATTGGTTTAATATTCTCGCAGTTATTTTTTCACCATAGTTACGAACAAGGTATTGCTGATATTCCATTTCTTGAAAGTTAGAAAGAACACCCATTTCGAGAAATGGTAGTACATTACCTTAGCAAGTAGTCCCAATTTGGAATTGGAACCTGCAACACTCATGATGGGCTTGAGTATATAATACTTAGCTTCGAAAAAGTTGCATTGCTCACCCAACCTGGCAAGAGTCTCCATCTTGTAGTTGTTCACATGATCCTTGGCTTCGAGGTAGTGGCCATCGGACTTCATTCCTTTCAAGCGAACTTTCAATCTCGCCTTCCAGAGTTGGAAAGGAAAATTAGGGGTCTGCATAAAAAGAATCCCACCGGGCTTGAGGAGAGAATTTAAATATTCTAAAAGACTATGTGGTTTTGGAATATGCTCAATCACATCCCAGAGTGTTATGATATCGAGACTTCCTTCGGGAATGCCACTCTCTTGAACCATACCTGCGTGCACATTGGACAAGCCATTTTTTTCTTGGGCAAATTTCGCGGCTCTTTCGGCGATTTCATATCCGGTTACTTCCCATTGGGGTTTTGCCTTGCCTACGGATTTTACAAAAAAGCCAAGTCCACAGCCCACATCGAGAAGCTTACCCTTGGGTGCTTTTAGAAACAAACGGATAAAATCTTGGTAGATATCTCTGTGAGCTTCGTCCCACCATTTGAGATCGAAAGCTTCTTCCGGATCATCCCAATAGCCTTCGTAATGTTCGTCTTGGTCATAGCTGGAATAGACATGACCACAGTATGAGCACTCGGCTATGGGGATTCCATTTTCTTCGAAAACAATTTTATGGTCTTGGCTTCCACAAAGGATACAGGTAAAAATCATACATGGTTATTCTTTTGGAAATACTCCTATCGTCAAGCCTAGAAAAATAAACCTTGAATTGGCAACTTGGTTTCCAAGACTTGGACATAGGAATAAATCATTATGAAATTGAAATTTACCAAGATGGAAGGCATAGGCAACGACTATGTCTATGTAGATGCCACAAAGGATGATATTCGTCTCAGTCCGGAACAGATTCAAAAGATTTCGAATCGAAATTTTGGTGTAGGTGGCGACGGTGTAATCTTCATAAGAAAGTCCGAAATGGCAGAATTCCAAATGGATATGTACAATTCCGATGGTTCTTCATCGGAAATGTGCGGAAATGGTCTTCGTTGTGTTGGTAAATTCATCTATGATTCCGGTCTTACTAAAAATCTCCAGCCTAAGATTGAAACCGGTGCAGGCATTCTTACCTTGGATATGAAACTCGATTCTCAAAATTTGGTGGAAATGGTGACTGTTGATATGGGCGAGCCCATTCTTGTTCCCAAGAACATTCCTATGATCTGGGATGGTGTAGAGCCGGTGATGGATCAGACCAAAAAGATCGGATCAAGAGAATATAAAATTTCTTCTGTTAGCATGGGGAATCCTCATTGTATCATATTTGTAGATGACACCAAAAAATATCCTGTGCTAGAAGAAGGTCCCATCATTGAAAACTATCTGGAACTTTTTCCCAGAAGAGTCAATGTGGAATTTGTATCTGTGCTGGGAAAAGACCATCTCTTTCAGAGAACCTGGGAAAGGGGAGCAGGGGAGACACTCGCATGCGGAACCGGAGCTTGTGCGGTTGCTGTGTCAGCTCATCTGACAGGTCGCACCGGACGAAAAGTCCGCATCGATCTATTGGGTGGAACTCTTTATATTGATTGGAGAGAAAACAACCATGTCTTCATGACAGGCCCCGCCACCACAGTCTTTTCGGGTGAGATTTCCATCTAATATAGATTTTTTTTAACACGGAAAAATTGTTAAACCTCAAACTCGTAAAAGGAGTGAGCCCTTTAGGACGGCTCTTTGCACTTCCAAGCTAGCAACCTGACGGACTAAAGGGCTCACTCCTTTAGTCTACAGGATCGTAGAGATTTTGGAATTTTCCTGTTTGGAGATTTTCCAATTTAGCTGGATCTTTGTGGGTTGGTTTCTTGATTTGGATGAGTTGGATTTTTTTACCAAAGATCCAGCCTCTCACATAGCGATTTTTGGAACCGAGTATTCGGTTTTCAAAAGTCATATTATGATATACATCTTCCAGAAGATTTTCTCCGACACGAACCACATATCTTTTGGGGCTGCTGGAATTCAATCTGCCCACATCACTGAGTCGAACGATTCCTTGTGCATTTGCCCTTTCATTGAACTGGCTTCGAATTCTATCTTCTTTTACAACAACCATTCCATAGGTTCCAAAGGCTTTTCGCTTGAGTAAGATTCGTCCGATCTTAGTTAGAATTTTTTCATCTTCATACAATTGGGAAGCACGCACCAAGAAAAAAGTCGCCGCCAACTCTGAACTCTTTCCGATCGCATCCAAAATTTCCATAGCCAATTTTGGATGATCTACGAGAGCATTCTCCAGAACCAAGAGTGATTCAGGAGTATTGTGAATTGTGAGTGCTTCCACCGCACTATTAGAAAGTTCTGAATTATCAGAACCAAGATATTTTTTTATTAGTTCAAGGTCTGCCGGAACACTGTAATGAGCAAGCCCCAATAAAGAATGGGAAACTATTTTTGGTTCTGAGGATGTGAGACCATATCCCAGTATTAGTTCTCTTCCTACGGGATCTTTTGTTTTTCCCATTCCAAGGAAGGAATAAGCTTGTATATCGTTGTCATCTGATTTGCTACCGGCAATGAATAGAGGAAGAGAGGCTTTATGCCCATGATCAGATAACGCTTTGTATGCGGCAGGTCGGACAACGAATCCATCATTTTTAATGGAATGCTCAATAGTCCACCTACCTAGTTTCAATCTTCCCAATGCATAGGCTCCTGCCGCTCTCACTCGAGGGATGGGATGCTTTAGTGTAAGGTTGCTGAGTTGTTTTACATTTCGGTTGGTTTCTGCTCTAAATACAGCAAGCAATCCATCTTTTAGCTTTTTGTCGTATTCTCTTGCAGCGAGCTCTTCTTCACTGAGTTTTTCTGTTGTTTTGGCTTTTGCTCTCAGGGCATCAGGAGAATAACCTCCCGGAATTCTTCGGATTTCCGGTGTTATGCTCTGTCCTGCGATGGTTCTTTCTGGCTTTGTTGTGTTTTGGTTTTCTGGGTCTTCTTTTTTATCGCTAGAATCTTCGTCTAACTCTTCGGAATCATTTCTCTGCGTGTTACTATCGTCTGTTGTTCGGCTACCTGCGCCGGATGAAAAATTATCAGCATCAGTTCGAAGTCTTTGAATCTCTGAATAAATTTTGGGAGCCTTTGCTGTGTATTCAGCAAGGTCTTTCATAACATTGGCAAGTTCCATTCCCACGGAAGGAAGCATGGCTCTATTGGAGCCGGTGAAATCAGATTCGATATTTTGTTGTATATCTCTTCCTGTTGCTTCTAAAATAGGAAGCCCTGCGATGAGAGAAGGAAGTTCATCTTCGAGGTATAGTGCAGCTTCCATTTCTTTTTCAATACTCTGTTGACTTTGTTGCTTATTGAAAGCAGATTCCGCAACATTTTCGCCTAATTTTAAAGTAGTTATTGTTTTATGTGCCTGAGTAAAAAATCCATCGTATTTGGGCATACCGGTGGATGGAATTTCTGCGGATTTTGTCTTAAGTGGATCTAGATCCGAATTCTCAAAATCAGAAAATCTAGGGCTTATATCAGAGAGACTTAACCTTTTCGACGGAGTACTACATTGCAACCATAGAGCTCCCATAAGCAGTATGGAAAATATTTTTGTAGATAAAAAGACTAATCTCATACAGTTATTATCGGAATCTAACAAATCGCAATTTATTTTCTTGACAAAAAAATATCGGCATATCTATAATTAATTAGTAATTAGGAGACTTAGATTCCATCAGCAAATTATCCGGTAACCTTCACGGTCTAAAGCCCAATCAACTGAAACGCCTCAAGAGTCTCTCGGAAAAGAGGGTAAGGAGCGATTCCTTCATCACCAACGAAATATCGAGATCTTTTTGTGAAATATCCCGAGAGCTTTCCAGACAAGTAGGTGCGCTGATTGACAGATCGGGTTATATTCACCACCTCATTGTGGGAACTGACTCTTCCATTGAAATACCATTTTTAGATCGGATTCGAACTGCTCAGTCTAGATTGAGAGGTTTGAGACTATTCCACACTCATATAAAGGATGAACCCCTCAACCAAGAAGATTTAGCTGACTTGGTGCTTTTGCGTCTCGACTACATCACAGCTGTAGTTGTAGACAAATCGGGTCTTCCGAAATACTACTATTCCTCCCATGTAAATCCAAGTCCGGTTGCGGAAGAACCTTGGATTGTACTTCCGAAAATTATGCCCGGACAGATTCCCGAAAATTTCTTGGAAGAGATCCAAGAATTGGAAGCAGAGTTCAATCGAACCAAATCGCAATTAAAGGAATCTCAGAAACAGAATCGAGCTTTCCTCGTGGGAGCCTATGATCCTAAGCGAGCCAAGAGAAGTCCTGAGAGTTCCCTTGCTGAGTTGAAAGAACTTTGTAAGACGGCAGATATTCATGTAGTGGATCACTATTACCAAAAGAAAGCAGTCGATTCGGCAACTGTAATCGGAAAAGGTAAGCTCCAAGATATTATGTTAAAGGCAGTTCAAAAGGATGTGGAGCTTCTAGTGTTTGATTTAGAGCTTGCTCCGGCGCAAGCCAAGAAGATTTCGGATATTTCCGATCTTAAGATAATCGACAGAACTCAATTGATTTTGGATATATTTGCCCGTAATGCAAAAAGCCGTGACGGTAAGCTCCAAGTGGAACTGGCTCAACTTAAGTATCTAAAGGGAAGATTGTCCGAATTGGATGATAACATGTCTCGTTTAACGGGCGGTATTGGAGGTAGAGGACCCGGTGAAACCAAACTGGAGATTGGTAATCGTCGAGTTGCCGAGCGGATCACAAGACTCGAGAACGAATTGAAAAGCCTTCGAAAGAGGAGAGAGCTAAATCGAAAACAACGAAGTCGAAATTTCATTCCGGTTGTGGGGATTGTGGGTTATACCAATGCTGGCAAGTCAACGCTTTTGAATGCTCTTACCAATTCAGAGGTAATCGCGGAGGATAAATTATTCGCCACATTGGATCCAACAACGAGAAGAATTCGTTTCCCGGAAGAAAGAGAGATCATTATTTCCGATACGGTAGGATTCATTCATGATCTACCTCCGGAGTTATCCAACGCATTTAAAGCAACTCTGGAAGAATTGGGAGATGCTGATCTTCTCATTCATTTGGTGGATGTATCCAATCCGGAATATATTGAGCAGATGCAAGCAGTTGAAGGTATATTAGGCGATTTGGGTTTGAATGAAGTTCCCCAGCTATTGGTTTTCAATAAAGCAGATGTTCTGGAAAAAGAAGGTAGAGAGAAACCCAATCTGCAAGGCTTGTTTATATCTGCGCAGACGGGAGAAAATCTATCTGAATTGCTGGATTATATGGAGGCTAATTTATTCCCAGGCGGACTTGGCTTCGTCGATAGAGTGGAAGATGAGAACCTTCTTAGGGAGTTCCATTAGTTTAATTACATTTTCCAAAAAATGATTGAGTCCACCAATTACAATCTTTCCATTGTGTTGGTCTACAGTCTTAATGATGGTCAATAGCATTGCAACACCAACACTATTTATGTATTCTAATTTAGTTAAATTTAGGATAATATTGTAATTCTCTGAATCGAATATACCATTGATCTTTCTAGAAATCTCAAAGGCATTATTATTGGATATCTGTCCTTGGAAAGATACCACATTTACCTTTTGAGATTGAATTTCCAATGTATTCAATTCCAAAGCAAAGGAATTGAATTCTAATCTGGACATACACACCTTCTTATAATTCAGAATCCGAGAAACTTACACTCTCTATCAAAGTTTCTCATTCACAATTCATAAGACAAGATATTTTTTTATAAGTTTTCGATAATAGGAAATGCAATCGTTTTTTCGCAGATAATCGACCTGTTTTTATCTATTTCTTCCAAAGATTTTGCAAGATTCACTTGATTGGTATTGTGAGTAGTAATAAGAACCGTAGTGGGTTCATTTTCTATTGATTCGTCCTGTAATACCGATGAAATAGATATACCATTATTCCCCAAAACCCTGGATATCTCACTTAAAACACCCGGTTTGTCAAATGTGGTAAATCTTAAGTAATATCGTGAGGATTCATCCTCCGAAGAAGCATATTCAGCAGAGGAGAAAATATTCTTTTCCATGAATTCTATGTTAGCAGAAATGATTTCTTTTCTATTGGCGTAATAGATTATATCCGCAAGAACAGCACTTGCTGTAGGATTTCCTCCTGCACCGGCTCCGGAAAGCATTCCCGAGCCGGAAAAGTTTGTCTTGTAGAACACAGCATTGTTTTCATTCATAATAGCAGAAAGAGGATGGTTGAGTGAAATTAGTACAGGCTGTACATTTATTAAAAGTTTTGTGCCTATTTTTTTAGCAATTCCAATCAATTTTATTCGGTATCCCATTTCCAATGCGCTTTGGATGTCATGGGAGGAGATTTCTGTAATTCCCCTGGTTGATACCTTGTCCATGGAAATGGAACGACCGAATGCTAAGTTAGCAAGGATTGCCGTTTTTTGTGCCACATCAATTCCTTCTACATCGAAGGTTGGATCTGCTTCTGCAAAACCCAAATCTTGTGCCAGTTTCAAAGCTTCGGAATAGTCCAAACCGTCCACTTCCATTTTAGTTAATATAAAATTGGTGGTTCCGTTCAAAATTCCGGCAACATATTCGAAATCATTGGGTCCAAGACCATTCCGAATGGTTCGAATGATTGGAATGGCTCCGGCAACTGCCGCTTCATATCCAATTTCTGCTTTATTTTCTAGCGATAGTTGGAAGAGCTCATTTCCCTTTTCCGATATGAGAGCTTTGTTCGCCGTGATAAAAGTTTTCTTATTTTTTAAACAGGAACTTGCAATTTCAAATGCAGTTGTGGTTCCACCCACCAACTCGATCACTATATCAACATCTGAATTATTTACCACATTCTTCCAATCATCGGAGATTTTACAATCAATGAGTCCTGAAACTTTTGATGGAGTTCGAGTGGCTATTTCTAAAATGGAAAGTTCAATGCCAAATTTCTCTGAAATTGTTTTCTTTTGATTCCGGATCATCTGAATTAATGACGATCCAACGGTTCCAGCACCAATAATACCTAATTTGAATTTTTTCATAAGAACTATTTGACAACAATTTTCGAAATATGCATACTTTCATTAATATTTTTGTGAGTTTTTTTGCAAATTGTAAGATACTATATAGAGAGGTAAAAAATGGCGACCAAGAAAAAAGTTACACCTAAGAAGTCCGCTCCTTCCAAAAAAGCTGCTCCTAAGAAAAATTCTGCAGCTAAAAAGAAATCGGCACCCAAAAAACAACAAAAAATCCAAACAAAATCAATAGAAACGACTTCAAGTTTTAACGAAATTGAGGAAGAAGAAAGCAATCCCACTCTTCCACCGGTATATACTCCAACAGGAAGCAATGAGCCTGACACAGAAGAGGAATCTTCTAGCCCCATGTTGAAATATTTGATCATTTCGGCAATAGTTTTGGTTGGTATAATTGCTTATTCTATGATGAAGAAAAAAGACACCGCTACAGTGCCTTCAGAGAAATTAGAAGAAACAAAACAGACTGATTCTGCAAAAGTGGAAGAAACTTCTAAGTCTCCGGAAACATCTTCAGAAGAGACTAAAGAAGATGGCTCTAAACCAGCTAGTGATGTTGCTAAGGATTCTGAAACACCTAAAACTGACACCACCACTGCTCCTGCATTGAAAGGTTACGCAGTAGCACAAATGGTTTCAGGAAAAACATTTGCAGAAGCAGGTGAGCATTGTAAATCTATTTCGATGAGCCTACCTAATGCAGATCAGTTGCGAGCAATTAAACCTTCCGATGTCCCATCTGAATTAAAAAATAGTACAGTTTGGACATCCAATGTTGTCGGTTCCAGAAATTTGAAATTTGTTTTCTCTACGGGTAAAGCATTGTATGCTAGTGCCGGAGATAAATTCCAAGTTCTTTGTAAAGAATAAGATTCTTTTTACCTCACAGAACAGAGCCCGGGTTGACTCGGGCTCTTTCTATCATTCGAAAAATATGATTGACTTGATCACGAAGGTCAATTACGGTATTCCCATGGCAACTGTTACTCAATTCGAGGAATTGATTCACCCGCTCTCTGTTGATGCATACCATTTGCTTTATGAAAAAGGTCTGGTAGCGGAAAAGGCAGAGTTGATAGAAGGAGTGATCTTCAATAAAATGCCCAAGAATCCCATTCATTCAGAAATACTCAGACGACTCAATCGATATTTATACGATGTCCTTTCCAAGGATTATGTGATTAGCTCCGAAAACCCGTTAACATTGGGTAATTCCGAGCCGGAACCGGATATTTCCATATTGCCACCGGGAGATTACTCAAGCGCTCATCCTAACTATGCTCTCATGGTTGTGGAGATTGCGAATTCTTCTTTGAGTTTTGACAGAAAGAAAGCAGTTACCTATGCGAAAGGAAATATTCCGGAGTATGTGTTGATAAATCTGAATGACCAGAAGATTGAATTCTATCAAGCCCCCAAAGATGGAGCCTATACAGAAATACGAATTCTATCCAAAGACGAAATTCTCAATTCCGGATCTATACCCGGACTCAGCTTTACATTAGAAAAATTTCTCTGATTCAATCCACTCCTTTGATTTCTCTTTTGATTTTTTCAATCAACTCCCCGTTCTGCGACACTGGTTTATTTTCAGAATCACGTATATAAAAACGATCCATTGCAAGGTTTGATTCGGGATTAGTCTCCACTTTGGCGGAAATGATGTTGATTTGATTTTTCATTAAAATTCTTGTTATATGATACAATAATCCTCTGGCATTTTTGGATTCCATGTAAAAACAAGTTGTGTTTGTGTCCGGATCATCGGTGAATATAAATTCGAAATTATCCTTGAAAAATAGTTTAGGATCAGGTTCACCCAGATTGTATTCTTCCAGGATTTTCGTAGCATCTTCATATTTGGAAAATGCAGTGTCCATCAAAACTCCCAACTGAAAAGCAGAATCAGCATTTTCATCCAATGATCGAACTGTGAAATTGTCCAAAGTGTAAAGGATTCCACCCTCTTCAATTGTTTGTACTTCTCCGGAAAGGACATCCATTTTTAATACATAGAGGCAAGCTACAATGCGGAACAGAGTTCCAATCTTGGTAGCATCTGTTCGGATGGAAAGCTCTATTAAATCTGCATCTTTTTTGTAGGAGAAGTCAATCATAGCTAAATAATAATGATAAAATTATTGGATCAATAATTTCATTTATTGTCGATAATTTAAATAGTATGATTCGATTTTTTTACTTAGTTTTGACCCTCATTTTAACCGGTTGGCAGGTTTTTCAATTCGCCAATTTAATGGGTTTGGAGGAAGAAAAAGATCTCGCTATCCGAAAAGTTTTGGTATGGAAAGGTGTAATCAGAGGAACATACGAGAATAATCAAAAAATCAAAATCACAATTACCAGAAATCATAACCTTCCCGATTCTCAAATCCAACAAGAAAATATTCGAAAAGAAATACTCAGTCAGCCTTGGACTATTTTTCAAAATAATACAGATAAAGAATTAGGAAATTTTTATCCCAGAGAATTGGTCTGGGAATTGAAGTCAAAGTTTCCCAATGAACAGGGTCATTCCTGGGAAGCAATTTTATGGGGAGATGTGGAAACCTCAAACACAAAGGATAAAATGGTTATCCAAGCCGGTTCCTATATAGCAAAATATAAAGAAGAGTATTCTTATGTAGAACCGGACAATTTTTACGGTAAAACAACAAGTCCGTTGCCTAAAAGAATTATTCATCCCAAGGATGGCAAGGAAATGCTCCTTGTAAGTCGAGGAGTCTTTCTCTACGGACAAGGTTTGGATCCGGAGCTTCCCAGCTTCAATCCGGAATTCTTTCGACCCAATATGGGCAATCTAAAGGATCTCAATCCTTTTTATATGGATAAATATGAGGTTACCAATCGCGAGTATTTCCGTTATATCCGAGAGACGGGAGCCAAGCCACCTAAACATTGGAAAAATGGAAAATATCCATCAGGTATGGAAAATCATCCGGTTGATTTTTTAAGCTTCAAAGAAGTTGAAGGATATGCAAATTGGGTTGGCAAAAGGATTCCAACCGAGTGGGAATGGGAGAAGGCGGCTAGGGGAGAGGGTGTCGAAATCTACCAAAATCGAGATGAGACTCTTGCCTATTATATTAAAGCAATCGATTATCCTTATGGAAAAAGATTTGACTCAGGTCTCTGCAATACATTGGAATCCAAGTTAGGAACGACCTTATCGGTTTATGAACTTCCCAAAGCGGGGAGCAGTCCTTATGGTCTGATAGGAATGTGTGGGAATGTCTCAGAATGGACGAACACTTGGTATGATAAATATCCATCTCAGCCATTCAACCTAAGTGGTTATGGAAAAATGTACCGTGTTGTTCGCGGCGGTTCCTATCGAGAAGATCAATTCAGTGCAAAAGTTCATGCTAGGTCTTACGGAGGCGTTCCTAATCTAAGCGAGGATTACAGAGCAGGCTTCCGATTGGTGGAAGATGTAAAATAGTCTAGTAAAAATTTCTTTCCAAAAATAGCATTTTTTCATAATCTGCCCATAAGTGAATAAATCGTGGCAAATGTTGGTGCAGAAATGAAAAATGAGAAAGAACTCCAGGATGCTCAAGTACTTTTAGATTCGATCATGAATCAATTGGAGAAAAAACCTTGGGCAATTCCCAATCTAATCGATGATCCCAGTAAAGGTGACTATGCTGAGGTTCTCAGCAATCTTGTTTATCTATTAACGAATTTGAGTATGGATCCTGTAGAGGCGAAATACCTAATGGAAGAGACATTCAAAACCAGAATCCGTATGGGGGAATGTCTAAACCGACCTGTTGATTTTCGCGTTGCCCTTTTAGACCTCATTTTGCAGAAAAAAGAATTCATTAAAAATCCCAAAGTCATAGAAATCAAGCTGTATTTAGAGCAAGAAAAGAAAGCTATGATTGATTATCTTACCGGTCTTTATAACAAAAGATACTATGAAGAGACCATGGATAGAGAGATCAATCAGGCTAAGCGTTATAGTAGATCATTTTCAATTATCTTATTCGATATTGATAATTTTAAATTGGTCAATGATACATTTGGACATTCTTTAGGCGATGAAGTTCTTAAAATACTCGCCACAATTTTAAAAAAGAATGTTAGAAAAGAAGATACACTTTGCAGAGCCGGTGGAGAAGAATTTGTTATCATACTTCCTGATACGGCATCTGAAGGTGCAAGAAAGGTTGCCGAAAAAATTCGTGAAGCATTCCACGAAGAAACACTAAATGATAGTAAACTTTCTTTGTCCGGTGGCATTGCTACTTATCCTAATGACGGTAACAATAAATCAGAGCTATTTGAATGTGCTGATAAGGCTATGTATTTTTCTAAATTTTCAGGTAAGAATAAAATTACTGTTTTTGGTGAAGAGATACGGAACGCTCGGGCTTAGCACCCGAGCCTTTTTTTAGCTTTCGACTAAAAAAGAGATCCGATCGGTAATTAAGGAGTAACCGAAATTACTTCGTCCCTGTTTACAATGTTCACAATGTGTTTGTATTCAGGTGAGTCTTTTCCGTATTTCAATTCAGTTGCTCTTAGCAAGTGAACATTTTTCTTATAACGATACTTAAGCATCTGGTCTTCAGATCCACCACCATACTTCTTGATCATATTTTCCTCGAAGGCATATGCACTTGCTAGGTATTTATGAGCAGGATATTCTTTCTCGTTATCATCGATTTCGATGTAAAGCTCAAGAATGGGAATAGTCTGTGGAAGGTTTTGTAAGTCATACTCAACCATGATCCAGTGTCTATAAACATCAGATAGAAGTCTCTTGAACTCAGGTCTTTCTCTCAAATCCGGGTTACGGATTTCGTCCATATGGTTGATGGAGCGAGTGAAATAGTTGAGAGCAGTTTGCTTGGAAGAAAGTTTTTCTCTAGATACAACTCTTTCTTCTCGAGCTTTACGATCCACTTTTTGCCAATACCATTTCTCATCTAGACGCTTTTTCTCAGCTTCTTCTTTTCTGTATTGTTCTACCCACTCTCTATTTTTTAGTAGGACGTTTACACCGGACTGATAGTTTGATAGAGCAAGGCGGAACTTATTGTTTGCAAAAGCTTTAGAAAGCTGGTGCAATTCTTGGAAGTTTTTATTATAAGCTTTGAAGTCAGGGTTCTTCCAAAGAGCTTCTTGCTCTTGGATAACTTTTCTTCTCTGCTTTTGCTCTTCCGTTAAGTCAGCATCTTCTTCTTCAGGAACCAATTCGCCCTTTAGAAGTTCGTCTGCTTGTTGTTCATCTTGGCCTTGGCCCGGTTGTGCAGCTGGCTGATCCTGAGCATATACTGATATGCTGAAGGATAAAGCCAGAATGAGGATGAGGAGTTGTTTCATGTTCTTCATATCCTTTGACCCTTTCGTTCTCTTTCGATAGTCTTATTAAAGAGAGGGGAAATCCCTTTCCCTTATCTTCATTTAATCTATCGGAATTTTCTAAGTCAATAATAACCTTTCCTTTTACAAAAATTTCTTTTTATTTTGGCAAATCCTCCGAAAATATACGAATTTAGAGACATAATTCTATTTATTAAGAAGCCGAAGCATGAAAACCTTGACATGAATTCAATATTTTTGAAAAAATAAAATTATGAATCTATCTGATGTATTTTCTTTCAGGCACGGAGTCACCGATTGTCCTTATTGTGGCGGTGCAGGTATAGTATTGGATGAGAATGTCAGAGGTTCACGATCCGGGTTACTCAGTCTCTGTCATTGCATAGCAGGAGACTGCGATAGCTGTCCGGCGAGAGGGGAAGCCCCTTATTTGATATATGATGAAGAACAGGATATGCAGATACCATGTTTGTGTCAAGGTGCACGCTTTGAACTCATGCGTCTGGAAAAGTTAGTTGCAGCGGCGGCAATTCCCCCAAGATACAGATTCAAGTTTTTGCAAAGCATTGAGATTGGGGATAAGGACAATGATCCGGAACTTTCCTTCTTGATTGCACATGATTGGGCATCGGAATTGGTTCATCTCTGGAAGAATCCGAATTTCGTTCCAAGAGGTTTCTATCTATGGGGAGGAACCGGAAGTGGCAAGACACTTCTTGCCTGTGTAATCTTAAATGAGTTAATCTTTCGTTATGGAGTGAATTGTAAATACGCCAAGATCAATAAAGATTTTTTGGATGCAATTCGTAACACCTACCAGAAAGAAAGTGAAACTCATGGAAAAGAAGTATTGATTACCAAAGAGTTCATGGATGTAGATGTATTGGTAATCGATGATTTTGGGGTTCAGAAGGATTCCGATTTCAATAATCAGAAATTATATGATCTCATAGATACAAGATATGAAAATGAGAAGATAACTCTTTTAACTTCCAATCATCCATTGGAAGAGTGGAAAGCTAGAGGAGAAGGTAGACTTTATAGTCGGTTAAGAGAGATGACCAAAGAAATCCAGCTCAAATGCCCCGACTATAGGTTGAAAGGTGTAGTCCACTCCTAGAATGGAACGAGTTCTACTCAGTCTAGGATCCAATTTAGGGGATAGGGAGAATTTTCTTGCAACTGCTTTGGAAAAAATTTCCGTGCACAAAGAGATTGATATCATTCAAAAATCTCCCATTATAAACACAGATCCCATGGATGTTTTGGAACAACCGGACTTTTTGAATCAGGTTGTGGAGATAAAAACTAGCCTGCATCCTGTGCAACTTTTGGATTATTTGCAATCAATCGAGATAGAACTTGGTAGAATCCGCAGAGTCCCAAAAGGACCCCGAGAAATAGATATAGACATCTTAACTTTTGGTGATCAACAAATTCAAACTGAGAGGCTTAGTGTTCCCCATCATTCTATGGAATCTAGACCATTTGTTCGTGATTTAATTTCTAAATTGGAACCTTTTTGAGATCTTTGATTTTTCATTTGAAAAAATCACTAGGATTGAAATTCTGAGATTATGATCACAGAGCAAGTTTTTCAAGAAAAAGTAGTAAAGAGATCC
>JAFIGA010000133.1 GCA_020831715.1 Leptospira sp.
TTATCCGGATGCTTGTGCAATAGAAAGCCTAGGTCAGTAGCCGGATATTGAGTTGTTGCAATGGTTAAAATCAATTTTGTTATAGTTCTGTTTTTGAATATTGGATTAGGAATTCTTTGAATTTATCATCGCTTTGTTTTCTCAGTTTGATCACATCTTGTCTCAGTTAATTTATTCATTATATGCAGACTTGACTTGAAATTTCGGAAAAATATTTTCCGAAATTTTAAAAGATAACCAGAAAAGCATAATTAGGAATGTTGTGCATAATTTTTGAATACTTCTTTAAAAATTTGACAAAATCTCCACCATCATATAATGGGATTTATGGAAAAAAATAATACCGAACAATGGATTGCAATAGGGGATATACACGCTTGCCCACAGCAGTTGAATTCACTACTAAAGAAAATCAAAGGATTTCCTAATCATCGCCTAATATTTTTAGGTGATTATGTGGACTATGGGGATGATCTATCCGGTTTAATTGAACTCCTTAGAAAGATTCAGATGGAACGAAAAGATACAATATTTCTTTTGGGCAATCATGATGAAGAACTTCTTTCTCTTTATAGGAAATTCTGCAATGAAGAAGATAAATTTCAAAAAATCTTAGATTATTACAAAGTGAGTCAAAACCAAGTAGAATGGATGGATAAGAATCTTGTGACGTATTTTGAGACTGAAAATGCTTTTTTTAGCCATGCAGGGCTAGATGATACGAAGGACTTACAAGAACAAACCAAGGAAGATTTAATTCATTCAGGATATAGGGAAGAGTTAGATCATATAACACCTAAATTAGTTGTCCAAGGTCATCTTGTTATGAAAGAGGTCAAATCAGTTGGGAATCATTGGTTTGTAGATACAGGCTGTGGTTGGGGTGGTAAACTGTCTTGTTTGGTTTACCCTGAAATGGAGGTATTTTCGGTATGACCGTATTCGCATGCCTTCATCAAAAGGAACCGAATGATCGGCTCCGGTTTGTCCGAATCTACGGTATTGGCATTCGCTAGAATGTCTTCTAAGGCTTGTTTGTAATATTCACTATTAAAAGCTAGACCCAATAAGGGATTTTCTATTATATCGCTGAGAGTAAATTTGTTGGACATTTGTAATCACCATTTTACGAAATTGATATTAGGAAAAGTCATTTTCTGTCATATAGTATAGCAATTAGCTTTCAATTTTTCGGAAAAAGATTTTCCGAAATCAGAAAGACCCGAAGTATAATATATAATTATGAAAAAAATTGGTATAACCGGCTCGCGAAAGGGATTAAACGATAAACAAAGATTAGCTCTATTAGAAAGTTTAAAAGGTTTAGGGAATGTGGAAATCCACCACGGGGATTGCGTGGGAGTGGACTGCGATATCCATAAACTTTTGGTATCGGAGAAAGAAAATTTGCCTGAAGGTGTAAAAGTTCTTCAAATCTCGATCCATCCTCCAAGTGATAAAAAACAAAGAGCCTTCTGTGAAAAGAACTACCCTGGTTTGGATATTTTAATCCATAGTTACTCTACGGAAGAATATTTGAAGCGAAATCAATTCATCGTGAATCTAACGGATGAATTGTGGGCATTCCCCGATGGTCCGGAGAAGCAAAGATCGGGAACTTGGTCAACGATTCGAAATGCCAAAAAATCCGGTAAGCCGGTGAAGATATTTGAGCCTTGAAATGTAAATAGGAGTAAATCTATGAAATATCCATACAAAGGGGCTGGAATTTTGTTCAGTCGATTCAATTCCCTAGGAGATTTTCAAGTATGTCTTGGAAAACGAAGCATTGATCCGCAGAAGGGTGTCTATAGCATCATCGGTGGTGGTTCGAATTTTAAAACAATTTCCTTGGGAAGATTTCAATTGCTTATCTACAATGAGTCTTATAGCCAAACGGCAATTCGAGAAGCCAAGGAAGAATCAAAAATAATTGGTTCCGAATTTCCGCGTTCAGAAAATCTTAAGAGAATTCAGATTTGGAGATTGGGATTTTTTAATTGGAATACATATGGGTATCATTTTCCGAGTGAAAATGTTGCAATTCAATCTAAGAGTTGTGAGTTTGAATCTTTGGACTGGTACACTATCGACAACTTGCCCGATCCATTATTTTGTCGCCTGGATCGATGTATTGTTAAATGGGAGAAATGGGTTAAGGGAAATTAGAGCATTTCGGAAAAAATACTTCCGAACCCCGGTACAATTGTAGATTAGAATAAATCTAGTCGCCTAAATCGTAAGTATGAATCGACAATAAGGAGTAAAAAATGGGATTTATCACCGAAGCAATCGCAAAAATCAACCAAACGAAAGACAATAAACCATACGAAGAAAGAGGATTTAACACGAGAGAAAAATATCTTAGAAGTGTGGCAAAAAAGTTTAATCATCCATTCACAAAAGTTTTATTCATTGCCTTAGAATTGGGAGAAGAGAAAGACTTTGATGGATTATTGAAAGAAGTAGAATTCGAAAAATATGACGGCTTTTTGGAGGATTATATAAAAAAGGAACCGATGAAAGGAAGCTCCTAAGTTGCAAATAGAATTAAATAATGCAGAAAAACGCATTATTGATAATAGCATGGAGCCAATCGAAGAAAAACTCAATACTCTTTTAGACAAAGAAGCTATTCTTCTGGAAGCTTTAGAAGACAATATAGTTTCAAGCATACTTACTTACACTTCTTTAGATGAAATTTTGCTTCCCTTTGGTGGACTATTTGTAAAAAATCAATCGATTAGGCGTGAAATAAGCATGTTAAGAAACGAGATAGATTGTTGCCTGAGCCAGATGTATAATTTATACATAATTATAGGGGTGAAAGTTAATCAAAATAACTTATTATTATTTTCTAA
>JAFIGA010000136.1 GCA_020831715.1 Leptospira sp.
AAATGTCAAATTGGTGGGTGCTTGTGGATAAACCGAAAGAGATATTGTGTTGTTTATACTTCCGGCAGGGTTGGTAGCAGTGATCGTATATTCTTGTGCAGGATCGATGATTAGGCTTGTATCCGGTGTTCCTGATATAACGCAAGTTGTTGGATTGAGCATGAGTCCTGTTGGAAGAGCGGGATCTGAGATACAAGTTGTAGGTGCACCACCATCTAGGGTTGTGGGTGCAATTGGAGTGATGGGACTCCCTGCTGTGAGTGCTGAACCAGGGCTTGTGAAAGCTACAGCAGTAGGTGCACCACGGACTTCTATATTCACTGTTAAATTGCTAGTTCCGCTTGGATTGGTAGCAGAAAGAGTGTGATCTCCTGCGGCTTTGATTGCGTCGGGAGACCCGGACAGTGTACAGGTATTAGCTGCAGTTTTTGTAAAGGTCAATCCACCGATGGTGGGATCGATAGTACAAGTTGTTATCTCTCCTCCACTCGCTGTGTAATCCACAGCAGTCATAGCAAAGTTGTGGTAGAGAAGCAAAGTTGTGGTTCCGGTAAGACTTGTTGGAGCACCGTCAATGCGAAACTGAACCGAAGCATCTACATGCCCTGCCGGATTTCCTGCACGGACAGTATAGGTTTGATTAACCACTGATGGATCCGTTGGAGTCCCGGAAATTGTACAGCTATCACCACCACCGGTCACGCCCAATGATAGACCGGTAGGTAGTTCTGCAGGAGCAATTAAAGTACAAGATGTAATCTGTCCTCCGGATGCTTTGGTAAAGGTGATAGGCGTAATAGATTGACCTTGGTGAAATACAGCAGGGTCAGTGATGGATGCAGTTATATCAGCAGGAGCGGGTTCCACTGCGAAAGTCACATCAACGAGGGTGGAACCTGCAGAATTGGTAGCCGTGATTGTATAAGTTGTGGAAGACTTAGCCGCTGTGGGAGTTCCCGAAATCTCACAGGTAGTTGTATTGAAATTCATACCGGTGGGAACAGCTTCCGAGATGGTACAAGACTGAATGGCTCCTCCATCTGCTGTAAATGTAATAGGGTTGGCAGGATCTATATTCACATAATAGGGAGTAGTCAGATTCACAGCTTGGAGATTAGAGGGTGCTCCCAACACGGCAAATGCAACAGTTGCATCGTTCCCGCCTGCAGGGTTACTTGCACGAACAGTGTAAGTTTCATTTGCTTTTTCTGCTGTAGGTGTACCTTGTAATCTACATGTATTGTCATCCACACGAACCACTTCCAATCCAGCAGGCAATGTCCCCACTGTCACCGAACAATCTGTTATCGGTCCACCATCAGGCTTTGTAAAATTGATCGGCTCAATGGCTGTCCCTCGGATAAAATTGATGGGTCCCGCATTGCTTGCAGTGATTGTGCCGGGCTCGTCATGGACAGTAATCGATAGCACCACAGAATTGCTATTATTACTTCCTGCTTGTGCTGTGATTGTATAATTCGTTGCTGTTGGAACTGCTACCGTAGGATTTCCCGATATCTCGCAAGTTGTGTTATTTATACTCAAACCCGAAGGTAACACAGGAGAACTGCTGCAACCTGTAATCGCTCCACCGTCATTCGTAAAAGTAATCGGAGTGATCGCTGAGGGTTGGTCTTTATAATACACAAAGGGTCCTGTCGCACTTGGAGTGATCTGGGGTCCCCCTTCCACACGGAAGGTGATTGTATTGGTAATAGATCCGGATGGATTGGAAGCTGTGATTGTGTAGGTTGTGTCGGTAGCATTTGCCGTAGGAGCTCCGGAAATAGTACAAGTTGTTCCATTTGTGGGCGGGTTGGATAAGGTTAGTCCGTCAGGAAGGGATGGACTTGCAGAGCAAGAGGTAATTGGTCCTCCTCCGGCAGAAGTCAGAGTCACCGGTGTAATTGCATCACCTTGAGTATATACTTGAGTGCCTGTCACAGAAGATGATAAGGGACCGGTTGGTGCGCCATTTACTTGGAATTGAGCTGTTTGGTCAGAATGTCCACCCGGATTGGAAACTCTAACTGTATATGTCTGAATGGTAGCTGTTTCTTCCGGAGTCCCGGAAATAGTACATGTAGAGCTACTGGTTCTTGAGAGTGTGAGACCTGTCGGCAATGAAGAAGGGCTTCCTTCTAACTGGCATCCGTTTTCTGTTATACTTCCTCCGGTTGCTGTAAAAACAATCGAATCTATAGTAACATCTACCCAAAATACATGAGGACCGGCATCATTAACTGATACCCCGGTTATACCGGCTTCTATGGTAAAAGCTATGTCAATTGTTTCATCTACACCCCCTGCATTACTTATAGTGATTGTATAGGTAGTATCCCCAATTGCTGATCCGATATCGGGAGTTCCAGAAATGGTACATGTGTTAGGGTCTAGTGTCAAACCGGAAGGCAATGCAGGATTGATTGCACAAGTTCCTATATTATCTCCCGAAATGACGATTGGTGCAATCGCAACATCTTCATAATAAGTAGGAGTGCCTGTAATTGAGGCTGTAAGATTACTCGGAGGTGCCGGATTGATCGAAAAAGTAACCGTTTGAGTTTCACCCGAACCTGAACTATTACTGGGAGTGATAGTGTATGTCTGAGAAGATGCCTCTACACTTGGGGTTCCTGAAATTACACAAGTATTTGTATTGAGTGTCAATCCTGAAGGCAGAGCTGGGCTAACTGTACAGTTCGTAATCACTCCTGTAGTTGAACTTGGAGAAATAGGAGTTATTGCGACACCTTGAACAAATGGGTCAGCTGGATTTGAAAAGCCACCAATCGTGGGAGGACTCCCATCTTCCACTGCAAATCCCACAGTCGCTGTTGTGCTGCCACTTTCATTCGTCGCAGTGATCGTATATTCCGTGAAAGCAGTTCCTCCCGGACCTGTGGGCGTTCCCGAAATCTCACAAGTAGTGGGATTGATTGAAAGCCCAGCAGGAAGTGCAGGACTTATAGTGCAATTTGTAACCGTTCCATCGAAGGTTGGAGTTATTTTGGGGTCTAATTCGATTCCAACTGTGATGGTCTGAGTAATATTTGGAATAGTCAGATTGGATGGTGCGTTGGGACTGGTTGGTTCCGACCCTGCCTCGCCAGATCCTCCGGATTCACCACCGCCACCACCGGGAGGAACCAGTAGCAATGCACCACCTTTATCCCCTCCGGCAAGCGCTAAAAGTGCTGTAAGAGCTGGCCAAGCAGTACAATTTTGGAAAAAAAGAGAGGCAAGTATAATAGCTATTGATAATTTAATCTTTTTATATATGTTTTCCATCGGAGAGTCCAACACGAAAAGGGAAAATATTTTTGGTTTCCCTTTTACTATCGTAATAAATATGACGAAAAAAAAGCCAGAAATACAACAAATTAACATAAAGTCAATTAATTATTTTTTAAAAATGAATTGTACGAAAATTTTGAAGATATATGAAATATATATGTTTATGAAAAAAAGACAAATCTTTGGAATAATATTGATTTTCTGAGGTTTAAAAATATAATAACATTTTGTAAAAATCTTTTTTAATCCATTGCATTTTTCGGAGGCAAAACCCTACGGTTACGATCTTTTCTTAGATAGGCATGGGATCTTTTCCCAAGACCCAGACACGGAAGTCTCGCACCACCCATACCCATATGCCTACGAACATCGCTGTTGCAATCCATCCGCCTAGATTAGATGATGGGATGAGAAAGAAATCCACCACTCCGTGTTGCACTACGGCAAGCAGGAAAGCGAATCCCATAAGTGCGAGTTTACCCGGAAGGGCTTCAATTTCATTGGATTTGAGGCAAAATAAGGCAAAGCATAAATTGATCAAAAGATGGATATTGGATGAATGGACAGTTCGTCCTAAATAGGTCTCCAATCTTCGTTCCGGAATTTCGGACATGATGTAGTAAGAATTTTCAATGAAAGCGAATCCGAGAGCCGTAAAGCCTGCGACGAGGAAGATTCCTTTGTCCCATTCCAGCTTGGATTTCCTTGCCAAGAAGAAAGATATCAATAGAATGAAGAAAATTTTGAAGGATTCTTCCACCATACCTGCTTGGATGAAGGCAAAATGGATGGTCTGCGTGAGTAAGCTTTTCGGACGTCTTGCTGTGATGTCCACATCCGGCCAGATGAGTGGATTGACTTCCAAGATTAGGTAAGTGGAAAGTATTCCACCGGATAGCCCCAATAGAGAAAGGAGTATTAATTTCGAGAAGGAAATTTCTTTCTTGGGAAAGCTTGCCCAGAGCGCATAGACCCAAGGCAGTACGGAGAAGAATCCCCATAATAGAGAAATCGGTGTTAGATCTTCGAATTTCATTAATCCAATTCCTCCATATAACGTCCATCAAAATGGGTGACCATTTCCTTTTGCAGGGGAGTGGGCATGGCTTCCGGGTCAAGGCTACCATTCCAAAAGAGTTCTGTGACTCGGATATCCTTTCCTTTGCTGGGTGGTTCCATAAGAGGGGAAAGACTTTCTATCAATTGCAAAGTCAGCAGGTCTTGATCCGGATAATTGGAGCCTTCTACGAGTTGCACATCTTCAACAAAACCATCTGAGGTGATTGTGTAAGCCACCACCGAAGAGTAGGGCTGGGGTGCTCGCCTCCAGTAGTCCAGGTAATTCTCGGGACCACGCATTTTTGCCGAGATATAATTGGAATAGGTTGCTGGGACTTTCTTTCCTCGAATTTTTTTGAGATAGCCTTTTTTGGGTCCATTATCAGCGGCTTCTTCGTCCGAGATTTTTTCACCTTGCTCTTTGTTCGGTGTGTCCGTTCCTGTAATCACTCCCCCGTTCAAATCTTTCACATCGTCCGGAATATTCGGATCAATGAAGTAGAATTCCATGCTCTCCGGTTGGAAGTGGCTTGCTTGGTCTTTCTTCTTCTGGGACTGTTGCTTTCTCTGGAGGGTAAAAGGAATAATCAAAATGATCATGAGTAAGATCAAATGCACCAATAAGGAAATGGGAAGATTGTTTAGAAAGCCTGCTCGCATACTCGTCTTCTCTTGGTTATCATGAAGACGAATTCCCATAAATAATTTATGGAGTAAGTATTTGGAGAAAACATAAATCGAAAGGCTTAGCAGTATGAAAAGCAACATATAAGTTATATTGCTTGCTTTTTGGAAAAACTCTCTGTCCGGTATACCGGGCTTGAGTCCCCAAGAACTCAAGAATTGGATTCCTAATAGAGGGCTATCCCAGGAAAAGAAGGCGGTGGCGAAAAGAAAAATCGCTATCAAAAAAACAAATAACAGAGGAAAGCCTTTCCAGAAGTCTCCGGCATAGACATGACCCCAACCGGGTATGAGATTGTCCCGGAAGAAGGAGGATTTGTGTATCTTGTGGAGTAGGGCGTTCGATGGTCTTTTGCCGCTTGCCAGCAAATGCAGAAAATACTTTCTCCGATAAGAACTCATCGTCAGTCTGTAAAAAAGTGGCTTGAGTAGAGCGAAAGTTTCGCCTTTGGAAAACCAGGAATAGAACAGTGCAAGAGAAACGAAAAAATCCAGAGCTAATGCTCGTTCCATGCCAAGTGGAGCCATGGCATTTTTGGGAGTTCCCAACATTCCTGTCTCACCCATGGCATTGATTCCACTGAAGAGAACAGAAAGAAACCAAGCAAGAAAATTCCAACCGAATCTACCCATGCGGAGTTTCTTGCTTCGGGGATTCATTCGGAATTTTTTGGACCGTTTTCTTAGGTAGATGGCATTTGCCAAGAGCCATATTAGCCCGGCTGTCCAAATGCTTCCAATCCAAAAGTCAGGATTCTTTTGGTTCATTTCCAGGAAGGACTCTTCGATATCCAAGTTTAGGTAGTAGCTGAGTTCGAGTGCGAAGAAGAGGAAGAAGAACAGAGATTGGACGAAGATCAAGGTAAAACTCTGGGTTCTAAGCAATTTGTTCCGAAAGAACGCGAACCATATACCCAGTGGGAAGAATATCCCAAGGTGCAAAAATGGACTCATCCAGACAATCAGACTTAGACCTTTGATCATAATACCAGTGTAGATTTGATTCCAATCCTTCCAAGAAAATTCTTTTCCAAATAGGCAATTCTTTCACTATGGCAAAGGTATGGCAAAGGAAAATTCCAAAGAAGATTCATCACTCAAGCAAATTGTCTCCCTCGCAAAACGAAGGGGATTTGTGTTTCCCGGTTCTGAAGTATACGGAGGTCTGTCGAATACTTTTGACTACGGTCCCCAAGGTGTTGAGATTCTAAACAATCTCAAGAAACTTTGGTGGCAGTTCTTCGTTCACAAACGCGACGATGTTTTGGGCTTGGACTCCGGGATACTTCTCCACCCCAAAGTTTGGGAAGCATCCGGTCATATATCCAATTTCAATGATCCTTTGATGGATTGCAAAAAATGCAAGAGTCGTTTTCGCGTGGATAAATTCTTGGAAGACAAGAAGGGTGAGGGTTTTCCTACAGGAATGAGTTTGGAACAGATGACACAGGTTATAGTGGATGAGAATTATAAATGTCCTACTTGTGGAGCTGAAAAATCCTTCACACCGGCAAGACAATTCAACCTTATGTTCAAGACTTCTCACGGTGCATCGGAAGAAGATGCTATGGATATCTATCTCCGCCCGGAGACGGCACAAGGAATTTTTGTTAATTTTAAAAATGTATACCAGACTACTCGTAAGAAGATACCCTTTGGTATTGCTCAGATTGGAAAGTCCTTTCGAAATGAGATCATGGCTCGTCAATTTATTTTCCGAACCAGAGAATTCGAACAGATGGAGATGGAATTTTTCTGTGAGCCGGGAACTCAGAAAGAATGGTTCTCCCACTGGATGGACTATTGCATGACTTGGCTCATCAATGTTGTGGGTCTGAAGCGAGAGAGCATTCGTATTCGAGACCATGAAGAAGAAGAACTTTCGCATTACAGTGATAAAACTTCTGATATTGAATTCAAATACCCATTTGGTTGGGGTGAATTATGGGGTATTGCATCGAGAACGGATTTTGACCTGACTCAACATGAGAAATTCTCAGGCGAGGATCTAAAATACATCGATCAGGAAAACAAGAAAAAATACCTCCCCTATGTAGTTGAGCCTGCGCTCGGACTGAACAGATTGTTCCTAGCCGTTCTTGCCGATGCCTACGAAGAAGAGGAGATGGAAGAGGGAGATATACGAACTGTTCTCCATCTAAATCCAAAGGTTGCTCCTGTTAAGATCGCAGTTTTTCCCCTTATGAAAAAAGACGGCTTGTCCGAGAAAGCTAAAGAGATCTACACAATGCTACTCGAACATTGGTATTGTGAGTACGATGATGGTGGTGCTATCGGTAAGAGATACCGCAGACAAGATGAGATTGGAACCCCTTTTTGTATTACAGTAGATTATAATACTCTTGAAGACAATTCGGTAACCATTCGAGAAAGAGATACCATGAACCAAGATAGGATTCCTGTCACCTCGCTTAAGTCCTACTTCATCGAAAGGCTTTAGATTGGTTGTGCTCTCCGGAAATTGATGGATTTCAATGGAATATGATTTCACCATAGTTGATCTTTCTTGGGAGGATCGAAACGAAGCCATAGAATTGGTGAATCAATTTTTCAAGAAGGTAAATTCTTTGGAATTGGACGGATTGTTTCGCATCCGTCCTCGTGCCGCAACCAAATTTGTGGATATCTATCTCAAGCTAGCCGGAACCGACAAGGTCTGCTTCCGCGGGGTCAAAACCTCCGGTGGTGAACTCACCTCTCTCGTGATCGCCCGCGTGGAAGAAAAACCCTTCCTCGTGGAAAACCGCACTCTCTATGTGGACATAGCCGTCACCAAAAATGGCCATAAGAAAAAAGGCTATATGTCTGCTCTTATGAAATCTGTTGAAGACTGGGCGAAAGAAAATGAGATCCCCACCATCGAACTCCGAGCCATACGTGCCAACCAGGAGGCAATGGACTATTGGGGACGTGCGGGATTTGAAGAATTCTATGTTCGATTTCGAAAGAAGCTTTCTTAAAAATAAGCGGAATTTCTTGGTAATTGCAAAAAATGATTTATTTTTTCGATCCATTCACTGAAATGGTTGAATATGGAATGGGAAAAGGTTTTACGAGATGCCGTATCAGGCAATGCTATTAAGGAACTTCATTTGAGGAAGGTTCCTACACTCAAGACAGCTGACGATTGGAATAAAGTAGTGGAAGTTGGTCTAGTGGATCATAAAACCAAGTACGCCCACTACAAGGGTGGGCTTGTGAAATATGGCGACAGGCTGTTTTTTGCTTCTCAAGACAGGTTAGATGCCGTTGCACAATTCCGTAAGTGGAATTTTAAAGCAAAAATCAAAGTAACTGACGTAGCTTAAAATTTTTCCGGGACTCCCTCTGCCTGAAAACCTTTTGACCTTATTCAGTCTTAGTTTCTCGCATGGAGTTGTAGAGTTCACAGCTGGCATTCACATAAATGGGCATGACTACCGAATACCCAAAAACCGCAGATGCTACAATTCCCAAACCTGTCAATCCGTCAAATCTCATCGTAATTATAGAGTACAATCCAACCGCAACAAAGGCTAGCATTCCCGGTATATAAAAAATCGAGTTCATATAGGCAATCTTCCACCAATGACCTTTGGTCAGTGACATTGTATCTTTTATGGAATCTATAAAATAGCTATCGGTCTTGGTCGAGACAACCAGTGCCATCATAAATAAATTGGCAATATAAAATCCCGGGATTACCAGGAATATAAATCCAACCATAGCGAAAATAACCCAAAGAAACATAGTGATTAAGAGCAACAAGTCTCTCAAATGAAAAAAATCACCGACCCGGAAAGTTTCCATAGTTACAGTCTTGCCTGATTTTTTGAATTCTTGCAAACGTATCAGTGCGGCAAATAAAAAATAATAAGCAACATTGAACACATTACCTAAATTACCTGATGAACCCAGATTTTCAATGGACTCCTCGTTAAACTCACCTTTTTGAAAAAGGGCAACAATAGCATCAATCTGACTGTAGAGAAAAAATCCAAATATAAGCCCAAAAGGAATCAGAACTACGGAGGATTCTCTCCAATTTTCAAGGAACTGGTTCCAAGCTATCCCTATTGATTTATGCACGCTTACGGATTTAGCTTGTTGATTGGGTTGTGTATAAGGATATTCCATAGTTTCAGAATCTAAAAATTATTGAAAATTCATCAATCAAAAAACATGTCCGAATTCAATAAAAAATTGCCTATCTTCTCGAGATACAGCATAATCGAACAGTATCACAGTCGCTTGGTTCCAGATCGTTCTAAGTCCCAATCCATAGGAATGAGCATAGCCCATTAGATCCATATCTCTAGGTCTGTCCCAGACTTTTCCCACATCGTAAAACGGAACCAAACTAAAAGTAAATAAATTATCCTGCGTTCTGAGTGAGGCAAATCTCCATCGAACTTCCAAGTTCCCCCATCCCATAACAGGACCCACAAATCGATCTTGCCTATAACCTCGTAGAGTTCGAACCCCACCCAATCCTTCAGAGGGGCCATCTATACTCCAGATGTATCTGTATTCGAAGAAGGGAACATCACCTGCAGAATAATGGGCGGCGGCTCTTCCGGCAACAACCAACTCTTCAAAAATATCCGGAAAAGGCATATGAAAAAACATAAACTGGGCAAATGTTTTGTTATACTCATAATCGGAGGCGTTGTATTTGGACACTACCGAATAATTTACTTCCAGGACAATTCCCCGATCCGGATCCGGTTCGAAGTCCCTGGTATCATACATGAGTCCTACACGAGTGTAGTTGATATAGCCACCTTGCAGTCCATTGATGAGACCGGCATTGGCGTCCTGTGTGACAAGAGTCTGACCGGAAGGAACAGTAAATTCTAAGGTGGTTCCCGGAAGCGTTCCCGGATACCAAGCATTGTCATAGGTTCGTACAATGTTTTTGGAAAGTTCTTGATCGAAAGCAAAACGGAAGGCTCCCCAAAATGTTCGATCAATGGCAAATGCCGCTCCTATGGTTTCAAAGTCATATTCGTGATAGGCGGTGTCTGTTACAGCAGGACCATCATTGACATTTGCCCCACTTCGTATGGTTCCTAAATTTCTTTCGTAATCGCTGAACCTAGCATTGCGTACATTTCCTCTTCCTCGGAAATTCCTGTCTTCATAGCTAAGGGGCTTCATAGTGTGAGCACCGATTCCAAAGTAGGGAGTATTATCCACACGATCGTAGTAAATTTCTGACTTGATTCGATAAGGCGTATCCCATATATAAGGAATCTCCAGTTCTACAAAATGGTGCTGTGCATTATTCGTAGTTTGGAAAACAGAACCGGCGACCTTATATTTATAAGGTTGGTAGTTGAATAGTGGTTCGTCTTTGCTACCATTTTCAAAGTAATTGACAAGAACCCCTAGGCCTTGTCCTCGAACCGGGTCAGAGCTAAATAGGGGTAGACCGGTCACATAATTGCCCTCTCTTTTGTCCTTTAATTTACCTTCACTCATTTCGCGATCTTTGTGCAATTCGAAAGGAAGAAGCTTTTGCGGAGGACCTTCCGGTTCCGGTCCTGTCTGAGAGAATAGACTCTTTAATGGAAGTAGGACTACAAGTATTAGTATGTAATAATGTTTCGATTTATAGTTCATATTCATTGTGGAACGAGATTGGCAAAAAGTCTTGAATTTTAATGAAACTTTATTAATCAGAATCATTCATTTGCCCCATTGGGGTCAACATAAAATCCACTTGAATGTTTACAATCAGGTTAAAAACTATCCCTATATGGCAGTTTCCTTTATAGATATTAAAAGATTTGAGCCCGGTTTTTTGGATAAATGGGAATCCAAAGTGAAAGAAATGAGTGCAAATGCTCAGTTTATCGGTGGTTCCGAGGTTTCTACCCTGGAATCTCGGCTTGCTGAGTATGCCAAGGTGCAATATGCGATTTCCTGTGCTAACGGAACCGATGCTTTGCAATTGGCTCTTCGTGCAATGGGAGTGGGGCGAGGCGATAAGGTGCTTCTACCGGATTCGACATTTTGGGCAACCTTCGAATGTGTTGTGAATGTCGGAGCCGATCCTGTTACCATAGATCCGACAGAGACAGATCTTCAGATGGACATCGAAGATTTTAAGAAAGCAATTGATAAATACAAGCCCAAAGCTGCTATTTTAGTTCATCTCTATGGATGGGGTTCTGCCGACGTTCTGGAATTCAGAAAAATCTGCAAAGAAAAGAATGTGTTGCTATTGGAAGATGGGGCACAGTGCTTCGGTGTTCAATTTCAAAATGAATCCATTTACAAAGGCGCTCATATCTCCACAACATCTTTCTATCCGGCAAAGGTGTTAGGTGCTGCAGGTGATGGTGGTGCGGTCTTCACCAATGATGAAGCTCTAGCGAATCAGGTTCGCCAACTTGCCAACCACGGAAGAACTTCCCATTATGGGCATGGTTCTGTTGGTTGGAATTCAAGAATGGACTCTTTGCAAGCGGCTTTCCTCAATCTTTCTTTGGATCATATAGATGCAAGGTTAGATTCAAGAAGAAGTATCGCGGCTAAATACCAAAAAGAATTGCCGAATTTAGGAATTCAAGTTGTAAGCCCACCTAAGGGGTATTTGGAGAATGGTTATTGCAATGCCAATATTTTTGACATAGAATTCAGACCTAAGTTGGAAGCTCATCTTAAAGAGAAAGGAATAGGATTTGGAATCATCTATCCGGGAGCTATGTCAGATCAACCGGGAGCTGAGGGCTGGGAAAAGTTCGGAGATAGAAATGTGGCAAGAAAAATCTGTGCTACTATATTGAATCTACCTCTCTATGCTTATATGACAGATAATGAATTTGATGAAGTTTATTCTGTTCTAAAGGACTTTTTGAAAAAGTAATTCGCTATGGAAAAAATTAGAATTTTTCTCTACAGCTTTATTATTTTATTGGTAGGAATCATTGTGTTCAGTCTTACCAAGTCATGGTTAGTTTATGACCGCGGCATTCAAGTGATACCTGTAGAGAAAGAAAAAACAAATGATGAAGCTGATGCACAGGTTCCCGAGAAAAAAGAAACCTGGGATGACTGGCCGGATAATGCTCGCATTCATTGGAAGAACTCCCTTATTTATCCGCTGGGTTTGAATAATGAATCAGGTGGTTTGGGTCCTGATGGAATCATGCACCATGCTCGAAACTTGATAACCGTGAATTTACAAACAGGAAAAAAACGAAGGCTTTTTGAAAAAAATGTTTATATCTGGGATTTTTTCCCGGGAGAGTTCAATAAAAGGACAGGCTTTACCTCCAGTGACGAGCCCCGATTGGATAGTCTGTCTTTGGAATCCAAGATTGTTATTTTTGCCGCAACAACCGATACAAATATGGATGGATTTTTAAATCATAAAGATCGGAAAAAAGTATTTCTATATGATACAGCCAAGGATAGACTTATCGAAGTTTTGCCGGAAGATTTATTCTTTGAAAAACTGATCTGGAATGCCGGTGCCAATCGCCTTGCCTTGGTTGTGAAGAAAGGGATACTCATTGGTGAGGATGAGTCTAAGCAAAAATATGAATTCTCTGCTCCTGCTTTTTTTATCTTTGATGCTGTTGCTAATAAGAGAACTGTAGTCGAGATAGTGGAGTAATTTTTTACAGAGGATTCTTAACCAAAATGCCATTTTACATTATTTTAATTATTGCCTCTGTTTCTCTGTTTGCTCTACTGCTTAGTGAATATAAAAAGTTTTTCCCCGGTAAGGCGGTTGCCAAGACTATTACTGCTTTGAGTTTTGTGGCTTTTGGTTATCTGCAGGGTATTGAGAGCCAATACAAAATTATTATATTCTCCGGATTGGTTTTGGGTTTTCTGGGAGATGTCTTTCTAATTCCCGCCAACAAGAAATCGTTCTTGGTAGGTTTGGTTGCCTTTCTTTTAGCCCATGTATTCTATGGATTCGCATTTATGCACTTCTTCCGATATGATTTGCAATGGCTCATCATTGTTACCTTGCCGGTTATTTTAGGTATTGCCTTCTATATGTGGATCTATAATAGATTGGATAATTTTAAAATTCCCGTAGCGGCATATTTAATTGTCATTCATTTCATGCTTCTTACTGCAATTGCATTCTACTTGTCGGAGAGATCGACACAATCTTTGGTTGCATTGGTGGGAGCTACTCTGTTTTATTTTTCCGATTTTGCTGTGGCAAGAGAACGATTTGTCCAAAAAAGTTTCTGGAACAAAGCTTGGGGACTCCCCTTCTATTTTGTAGGCCAGTTCTTGATTGCTTACTCTATGTCCTTTAATTAAAACCTATCTCTTCGGCATACTTCTCGGAACCGCATACTAGGCTCTTATTTGTTTCAGATTTCCTAATTAATGTTAGAATAAGACTTCAGGGGATGAAGAGGATTATGGGGATTGAAGTGGAAGTGAATGGTAGCGTTAAAGTGGGTGGTGTTGGAGGAAAGTTGAAGAAGTTAACAAGATGTCCTCTGCCGTTTTGAAGTCAGAGGACAACAGGAATCGGAACACCAAGGAATGCCATGGACACATTCCGACTGTGAGATTGCGACCACGAACGAACTTAGGTGAGTGAAGTGAGTCGATGTCTTGATGAGCTCCCCTCTAAAAAATTACCTTAGATAATTATATTATCATGTTTCGAGGGGAAGCGAAATCAAGCCATTGCTCGCTAGCAAGTCTCGCAAACAGCAGGATCACGTATTTATAATTAGAAAGGTTATTGTTTTTATTAAAGTTACTTAAATTTTTACTTCTTCTTTTCTTATCCTCTTCCATCCGGGGCAACCCTGGGGCGGGAATCTCCAAAATCCCCTAAAATCTTTTCTTTTCTCCAGCTTTCCAATTCCTCAACCAGGATCTATAGCCGGTTCTATGGACAGGAGATTTGCGTAATGAATTCTGGAATTCTCCTTCACTGAGATTTTTCCATGATTCTTCTCCACTCTTCCAAATCTCTAACGGATGAAATCTTTCCTCCCTAGTGACGATACCTTTCTTTTTCGCCTTCACTCGATTCCACGGACATACATCTTGGCAGATATCACAGCCAAATACCCACCCATGCGTTTCCATTCCGTCCGGGAATTCTTCCTCCGGGTATTCGATTGTGTGGTGAGAAATACATTTTCCGGCATCCAATTGATAGGGCGCAACTATAGCTTGAGTGGGACAAGCATCTATACAAGCTGTACAACTCCCACAACGATCTTTGGATATTTCACTCGAAAATACACTATCTTCTCTTGAAACATTGTTACCAATTTTGTTTGTTTGTTGCAGGAGTTCGAATTCTTCTGTTAGATCCACCTCGCAGAGTATTGCTGTTAGAAAAAAATAAGAACCTAGATTTTCATTGATAAGGAGAGTATTCTTTCCTATCCAACCCAAACCTGCTTCTCTTGCTAAAATTTTTTCCGGAATGGGGAGGCTATCTATGCCCTGGCGGAACTTTTTGCCCGGAAACTTTTCCCTTAGAAAGTCCAAAATAGGTTTTGCTTTATCGCGTAAAACCTCATGATAATCTTC
>JAFIGA010000149.1 GCA_020831715.1 Leptospira sp.
AGGATCCAAAGGTCAAATTGTCCACTCCCAAGCATTCTTCGCGGGAGTAGGCTCATCACTTCTTCTCGGTTCATTTTTGGGAACCACGCTGGCACTGATGATTGGTGGATTGGGTTCTCTGGTTTGGATCTGGGTTACAGCGTTTTTCATCATGCCCCTAAGATTCGTATCCTCCACTCTGGCAATTAAATTCAGGCAAAAGCTTCCTTCCGGTCGTTATCTATCCGGACCTATGTATTTCATTGAGAAAGCCTTAAGGGCAAAATGGCTTGCCTTGGTTTTCGGTCTAGGTTCCATTATCACAGTGCTTGCGTTTGGTGCTGTTTATCCAATGGTCGCTGTGAATTTCATCGCCCAAGAAGGTCTTCTTATCAAAGGACTCGCCATGCCTATCGCGGTTGGTGTAGCCGTGATTTTTGTGGTTTTGGGAGGGATTCGAAGATTGGGAAGAATGGCTGGAATAGTTGCTCCGATTGCCATAGTGATGTTTATCATTTCTTATTTTCTGTTATTTTACGGAAAGTCAAATGTAGGTGGATTTTGGTCTACCTTATTCACAGAAGCATTTCGTTTGGAATCCATAGCGGGAGGCGGAGTATTTCTTCTTTTGAAAACCATGGCAAGCTCTACCGGATTGTTTTTTCTATCCACGGAAACAGGAGTGGGTAGAAGTGCAGGAGTATCGGGTGTAGTGAGAACAGACTATCCGGCAAAACATGGTTTGGTGAGTATGCTTGCAACATTTTTGGAAAGCTTTGTTGTCGCAACCTTGATTGCCTATATCTATTATAGCAATGGTGCTATAGGTTTTGAATCTCAAACTGCGTTCATATCCAAACTATTGGCACAACCCTTGGAAATCGGCTCTATACTTTTGTATTCTTCTTTGGTTCTTTTTGGAGTTCTCTCTCTCGCCGGATGGTTCTACACCGGTGAGCAGAATGCTTACTATATATTAGGCGAAAAATTCACCAATCTATTTAGGATTCTTTTTGTAATCACACTTCTTGCTGTCTCCTATGTTTTGGATCAATTTGGAACAGATGTTTTGCCCATTCTTATCAATTATGGATTTTCCATAGCACTATTAACTTCCATTCCCCTATTGGTTTCTCTTGTGCTTCTTGGAAAGCAAGCTCGTTTGGAACTAAGAAAGTATCTGGATGAATCCGGTGTAAGATATGAGGTATTCAAGGATTTCTATCTCCTACTTCTTTCTATCTTGCCGAAGAATTTTATTTCCAAATTGTTTGGATTGTTTTCCATGATGCGTCTTCCCAGATTCATGATGATACCAATTTTGAAAGCATTTGCCAAGACCTATAAAATCAACTTAGGTGAAGCCGCTCTGGAACTTCGAGAATACAACTCTCTCAATGAATTTTTTACCCGAGCACTCAGAGCAGAAGCACGAATCATTGACTCGGCAGAAAATGCAGTCGTAAGCCCGGTGGATGCTCGCATAACAGCATTCGGTGCCATCAAAGAATCTTCGGTGATCCAAGCCAAAGGGATAGACTATTCCGTAGCAGACTTAATTGGAGTGGAGAAATACGCCAAGGATTTTGTGAATGGAAAGTTCATGACTTTCTATCTATCACCCCAAGACTATCACCGAATCCACAGCCCCTTCTATGGCAAAATTTTAGGCTACTACTACGAGCCCGGAAAATTATTCCCTGTCAACGATCTTGCCGTTTTAAATATCCAGAGTTTATTTCCTAAAAATGAAAGGCTAATTACTTTCTTACAAACCGAATACGGAAAAATTGCCGTCGTAAAAGTCGGAGCCTCCAACGTTGGAAAGATCCGAGTCACCTATGATAACAAAATCGTTACCAATTCCTGGATCCGTTTCTCTAAAGAAATGGAATACAAAGACATATCTATGTATGTTAACAAGGGTGGGGAATTGGGTCGTTTCGAAATGGGCTCTACCGTAATCCTCGTCTTCGAAAAAGACATGGTCGACTTCCTCGATACAATCCAATTGAACGAGAAGACCCAATATGGCACTGTCATCGGTACCTTCCGAAAAAAAGTAATGAGTCTTCCCAAGGAAGAGTAAGACTGACAACGGAAGTAACGGAATGAATGGCGGCGAATAAAAGTTGAGGTTTGTAATTTTTTGTGTGACACCTATCTTTTAGTGTTGGTTTTATTAGACTTTTTAACCCAAACCTTTTTATCTTTTGCCACCGAGCTTCAAAAGGCTCGGAATTGGATTCTCGAATCCATAGACTCGTCGAACTTGCCATAGCAACCCCTAGGTCTCAACCTCGAAGTCGGAATGCCCCCGGCATTCCTTAGTTCTGCGGTTCATGTTAATTTCGAGCTTCTTATGCTAGCAAATATCCTGTTCCAAATAAGTATACTAGTAGATTATGGGTTTTGGGTATAGAGTTTGTTGTGTTGATGATCGTTCATTTTTAGCTGTTTGACTTACTACTTCCTTCAACACCAATAACTACCTAATTGATACCAAATTCCACATAAATCCGGGCATCCAAGGGCGGGAAATCCCCATAATCCCCTTAGTGAATTCAAGAAAAGAATTCAGGGGATGAAGAGGATTTTAGGGATTTAGGTGGAAGTGGATGGTAGCGACAGAGTCAGTGGTGTTGAAGGTAAGGTCGAAAAGGGAATTTAACAACCACAGCACCAATTGCTGTGCAATGTAGTGCTGGGCAGGAGGAATTAATGGAAAAGAATGGCTCCGCCATTTTAAGCGGAAAGCTGTGAATCATTGATTTAACGCAGAGTTAACAAATTATCTGCGTCTATCCCCGAGATCTGTGGGAACTAATAAAACTGATTGCGTCAGCAATCACCCCTGATTCGACAAGCGAAGCCGAAGTCGAATCCGCCTCCAGCACCATTTAGCGAGGAAAAGCTGAGCGTTAAAAATGGTGCTGGACACTTCCCAATGAGCAAGCTCCCCTGAAATTTTTTCTTCTTCCGTGTTTTCTGTTGTTCCTTTGATAAAAAAGTAGTTTTAATAGACCTATGACCTGAAAAGTAGCTCACTCTTCGCCAAGGCTGTCCCGGCTCTTTGCTTACCCAAGCAGATAATCTGACGGTGAAATTAAGTGCAATCCAGCTCAGCTTTTCCCCCAGATGCCCCCATCTTCTTCCTCTTCTTTAAGGTCATAGTAGCCCCAAACAAAATCCTTTCCGGCGACAACTTCGAAAGCATAGAAATACTCTCGAATCCGAATTTGCTTCATTACTTTCAATTTGTAGTCTTCGGCAAGAAAGATCATTTTATCTACAGAGATTTTCTCGCTCACACGGGGACCAATGTCAAAATCCAATTTGTTCCAATCCACAACAATCAATCTTCCTCCGGGACGCATCGAACGAATGAGACCATCCATAGCAAGCCCTGGATCGGGGAAGGTCGAGAGGCAGAGCGAAGAGAAAATCAGATCCGGTTGGGGAATCCATTCCGGCAAAAGGGGATGATCCGACCTTTCGATATAGAAAGGAGTCATATTTTGTATATTTTCTTCTATTTTTCTTTTAAGAATAATATCAATTACATCTTGTTGGCATTCAGCCGCCCAGACCCAAGCCGTTTTGGATAAAACTTTTGGGAACTCAGTTAAGAAAAACCCTTTTCCGCTACCGAAATCCACAAGATTTTCCACTCCTTTGAAGCTGAAGTTTTCAAATATAACTTCAGCAGGGTATATCTCTCTTCTATGACTGGAAAGCAGGAAGTCTTGGTAGTATTCGTTCTCGTAGTATTCTAATTCTGCCATTTTAGTGCATTTTCCACCAATTAATATTTTTGCATAGGTAAAGAAAAAAATCAAGGAATCTTTTAACAAGATTCAATTTTGCCCTTAACAAAAACCGATACTATAAAAGGATGAGAACTACTACTGTCATAATTCTATTTATACTAAGCATATTTTCTCTATCTACCTTTAGGGGGGGATTGCATGCACAAGGACTTTTTGACAAACCCGAAAAGTCGGAAACTGCACAAGGAATCAGAGCAAGTATTCTACCCGATAATCGTTCCGTTTATCTTTTATGGGAACCCAGTGATAAAGAGGCAGAAGTGATCATTGCCAGATCCAGTTCCAGAATTGATACTCCGGAAAAATTGTATGTTGCCGATTCATTGGGTCGATTTTCGGCAAAATCAAAAACCGCAATTTCCAATTACTATGACTACAATCTATCCCCCGGTACCTATTACTATGCAGTTGTTCCGGTTCAAGATGTTCGTAATCGCAGAGTTAAACTAATTCCTAATCAAAATTATACCATCGAGCCCATAATAATCGAAAAAAGTACAGGTCAGAGAGGGGATTCGAAAGTGGTTATGGAAAACTCCGGACAAAGTAAATCAGTCGGAGCAATTGTCTTAAAAGCCGAAAACAATAATATTCGAGTGAATTGGGTACCACCATGGAATGCTGTTCCCGGAAAAACTATCTATTCAATTTATAAATCCACAAGTCCTTTGGCAACTATGGAGGAGATGAAAAAAGCCGATAAGCTTGCCGAATTACCTCATCCAATCAACAGTTATGTGGATCAAAATATTGAAAAATCTCAGACATTATTCTATGGTGTATCTGTTAAGGATGAAAATACGGAAGAAGTTCTACCCTTGGAAAAGGGTAAGTCATTTGTTAGAATATTTTTCATAAAAGATAAAGACGGTAGATCAGAAGCTGTTCGAGATACAGAACCAACTGAAATGTCCAAAGGCAATATGAGTTCAGCAATGACTGTCTTGGGATTTGGTTATGAAAGAATTGAAAAAGGTGCTGTCTTAAAATGGATTCCACCCAAAGACGCAGATGCCACCACCCAGTACACTCTCTATGCTTCGACCGGAACCTTTGAAGGTGGTGCGAATGCCTTTGTAGGTGGATCGGTATTAAAAGTAGGAACACTTTCCCATCCGAAAACCAGTTTAAAAATTAAAGAAATAAAGCCTGTAGATAGTTTGTATTTTGCCATAACAACCAAAAAAGCCGGAAGACCCGAGAATTTTGACCTAACGGAAGGAGTTAGTTTCTTTCGATATCTCTTCGACAGAAATCTTATACCAACGGAAGTTGCATCTAGCGATACCAATGCCGGAAAATCAGAATCTAGTGTTACCTCAGACTCCAAAAAAGATTCCACAACCGATCCGAGTGATACTCCCACTCTTGGTAAAAAGGATGAAGATACAGAAAAATCAGATACCAAGGCAACAAAATCTTCAACATCTGATTCAGGTATAGATGGAGATTTTTTGGATATTGAAATAGATGTTCGCGATTCTCAAAAGTTAGATCGAATTCTTAAAGCAACCTATGCACAAAAGAAATATGACCTAGCTGTTCTTAGTTTGGAAAACTATGCCAAAAAAGAAAAAGATTCTAAGCTAAGAGGAAAAGCCTACTTCTATGCGGGGATTTCCAGATATAGAAGGGGGGAATATAGATTGGCTCTAAATCATTTCCTTAAACAAGAAACATCTGATTTCAATACACAACGTACTTTATTTTGGAAAAACCAGACCTTAGCAAAGCTGGGCAGGGGTAGATAGATGAATCGTTCAATCGTAGTTTTAGCCGGATTTCTTCTCATCAGTGCGGGAATTCTCACAGCCGTTTACCAGACACTTTTTCAGCAAAACCTCCAAACCAGAGAGTCTGTGCTGGAAAGAATTTTGGAAGGCGAAGAGTATCTCCGTCAATCCAATGATTCATCCAAAGAGAAAGCAATTTCTATCTTCTCTGAATTGAGTGCAAAGTCAACCCCTGATTACCAATTTAGAATCCAATACAATTTAGGTAAGGCACTCGAAAGAAATGGGGACAAATACAGAGCCCTCGAGATGTATCAAAAGTTAAATGGCAATAGAAACATACTACCGGAAGAATCAGAATTACTTGCTCTTTCTTTGGGGGATTTGCTTCTAAAACTTAACCGTGAAAATGAAGGACGAGTCCACCTGGATTCTGTTTTACGAACATCAACCGATAGAAAGATCCGATCTCAGGTTTTTAAATCCATTGCCGATTACTCATTCGGTAAATCCGATTTTGAAACAGCTAAAAAGAACTATATGCTTGCCATCCAAGAAGAACCCAACTTTACCGATGCAAGAATCGGTTTGGGTAGAACCCTTAAAAAACAAGGAAAGGATTGGGCGGCGTATGATCTGTTTGACGATTATATCGAAGAGTCGGCTAAAATGGACGGAACCAATCCGGGAGTGGCTAGCGAATACAAATCCGATGTGTATGCCAAAGGGAAGAGCTTTTTTGCCAACAAACAGTATTATAAAGCCATTGAGTATCTAGGTAAAGCAGTTCAATTGAACCAGTCCCCTCAAATAGTTGAGAACTCACTGTACTATATTGCTTCATCCTATGATGCTTTGGGTAAGCATACCCAAGCTCTTCAATACTATAATAAGGTTATAACGAATTCCATCTATACTCTTGACCAAGAAGCAATATTCAAGAAAGGAACGATCTACTTCCGTCAAGGAAAATACGAACAGGCAGCTTCAGTTTTCCAGGTGGCAATAGAAAAATATCCTAAAAATCATATATCGGAAAAAGCAATCGCATGGAAGAAAGAATCCATAGATCAGCTTAGAGATAAGAATGAATTTTCCGATCCTGATTATGATTCATCCAAGTCGAAGCCCGGCAAGTCCGGATCAAAAAATGACCTCGACGATTTAGGAATTGATTTGGAATTCTGATCTCTCAAGGGATTCCATTGCATTTTCCAAATTAAGATGTTTGTAGATAAATCTGGGAATGTCCATTAGACTTTTGATATCCCCTGTCTTATAATCACTTGCAATTTTTCCGGCAAGAATGGTGGGTACAGAATTTTCGGTATGTCTGTCCGTTGTAAGATCTTCCATATTACCATGATCGGAAGTTAGAATTAAACTATCTCGGTTCCAATCCATCGATTCCAAAAATCCATTCAATATTTTTTCTAAATCCTGGATGGCTTGTTTGGCATAACCCCAATCCTGAGCATGTCCAGCCTTATCGGTAATGAAGTATTCAAAAACAGCTAGTTTGTAGTGGGAAAAATCATATGGAATCTTGCGCCCCACATCTCTGGGATCTCTTTCTCTAAGAACGGGGTCATCTGCCTCGATTAGATTGTCTTTCAATCTTTTTAAAAATCCATGAGTAATGTCCATATATAGACCTTTTCCTTCTCTAAGATCATCGATGGTTTTCAATGGCCTTCCGGATGCTTTCTGTACGAGAGTGGACGCTGATTGCATTCGTGGGTTATTCCCATATTTTTGAAAGTAGAGAGGTGTATAAGAATTCAATAAATCGGCTTCCATTCCATTCTCGTTTAAGACTTTAATAATAGAATGGTCTTGGATGATTTTCTTGAGAGTGAAGGTAGGAAAACCATTCACATGTCGGTTGATAGATCGCGGTCCATTGATTCCCGTCCAAAGTGCCGTCTGACCTGTAGCAGATTGGGGAAGCCCCTTAACACCCATGCCTGCATCTGTTTCCAAGTAGATAAGATCAGAATTTTTCTGAGAAAGACCTCCGAGTGGCAAGAAAACAGATTCACTGTATCTTGTGAAAGGATTTGTATCGGGATTTTTCTCTCCAAAACCAATCCCATCTACAAACATGTAAAATATCATTAACTATTAGACTGGACGAAATTGCCATTAGGGAATCTAAAAAATTGCCGAAAATAACAACATAGGGTAGCTAGGAATTTCACTTGCCAATACTACCTATTTATTTCATACTTACTTAGCAACCATGGCGCAAACTCAAAGAAATATGATCATTTCTCCCAAAAAAATCAGAAGTTTTCTATCTCGAAAGCCGGTCTCATCTGTTCCATCACCGATTGAAGCTAAGAGGAGTGCAATATTTAACCCTGAGTTGAAGGAATTGGTAGAAAAAGTTTCCACTCCGCCCCAATCAACCACGCCATCTACCGTGCAACCATTGCCTCAGGCTACATCATCTTCGTCGTCATTATCCCAGTCAACAGAAAGTCTACCTTCCGAATCTTCCCGGGTTCGTACAATCGTTCCGCCTGAAAAACTCCAAGAACAGAAACTTCTTTCGGCTATCTACATCCCAGCAAAAAATATCCAAGACTCAAGCATCATGGAGTATACTTCTTATATTTTAGAGAGATTGGGGATTGAATACTTTTCATGGCATTTTCTGGCGTACGATTCCAACGCCTATTTCAGTGAGATGTCATCGGGAATCGACATTATAACAAGAAAAAGTTTTTTGTTTTTAAAAACTGATCCTTTTATAAAAAGACTCACTCCCAATTTTTTTGAATTGCGAATTACAAATGATCTTATGCGCGATCCATTCTTCAATAAAAAGTTTTCTGTCGAATCGCTAAGCCTTTATTCTACCATATATTTCTTCTTTGTTGATGATTTGGAAGTGGATGCATGCCTTGTCGCTTTCATAGAAAAATCTCCTTCCGACGTAGTAGGGGGACACCAGCCGGAGGAAAAAGTCGGGAGTCGGTGGTTGGAAATGGTTCAAGAAAAAATTAAAATCATTACTCCTGCATTGAAGCGCTACCGAGTAGAGAGATTGAAACCACGGATTTCCCCGGATGATATGTTGACATCCACCTTACATCATTTCAAAGCCATGATAGGTGAAGGAATGGAGACATTCCATGTGCACAAGATTAAGATCACCAATTATGCTGATCTACCTAATGCATATTTTCTAAAGAAACAATTCATTTCCCATATTCTCCAAAACATGGGAAGTCGTGAAAAAATCATCGAACTCAATTTAGATTCTTATCTCATACTCATGACTCAGGATTATACGTCCGGTATAAAATCTTTGGCGGAAAATGACGGTATAGAAGTAAATATTCTTCACAAATGCTATCCTGATGACGGTGAAAATTATCTCTCTTATTTATAAATTCTATGCTTAGAGATTAAAGATGAAAATTAAAATCTTCCTAATATCTGTACTATTATTTTTTTCAACAAATCATGTTTACTCTTCGGAAAAATCAATTGCTACCAGGCAACTCAAGAAAAAAGCATACGAATACTTTCAGAATGGGGAATATTCCCTATCCATTCCCTATATAGAAAGATATCTCGAAATCCAACCGGCAGAAATCTACATGAGGTTGGTTTATGCGAATGCGTTATTGTACAAAGAAGATCTACCCATACCCACAAGGGATGAAGACAGCTATAGCAGAAGTCAGAAATGGAAAGAGATTCGATCCAATTACAAAGAAAGTGCCGCAATTTTTGAAATCAATATAGCCAAATTGGAAATGGTGAGGCCTCGTGACCCGGCATTGGGAAAATGGTACTACCAATGGGCGATGGCAGAATGGTTTTCCGGCAACAAGGAAAAAGCTCTCAAGCTATTCCAAAAATCCGTGAAAAAAGATTTTACCTTAATCGATTCCTACTATAATATGGGAGCCATATATGAATCCATGGGTCAATACGCCGATGCGGAGAAAGCTTGGAGAAATTATGTCCAAGCAGAGAAAGAATTGAATGTAGAGGATTGAAATTTGGCAAAAATTGACAAAAGATTTACCATACTTTTTTCGGAAGAGGAGATACTTCTCTTAAAAGAACAGGCAAGGGCTAGGGGACTCTCCTCCGGTGAATTGGTTCGAAAAGCAGTGCAAAATGAAATTACAAAAAAAAGTAGCTATGACAAAATCAATGCACTCCACAGAATCCACCAAATCTTTGCGAACAAGATAGGAGTAGCCAATTGAAACATTTGCTTACAGTTTCTGTGCTGAATACAATACTCCAACCAAACGAAGAGGGAGCGAGACTTGTTAAGATTCTTGAATCATTTCTCCACAAGAACGAAAAATTTTATGCTACAGCTCTGTCTATTTTTGAAGTCTTGCAAGAAAAACCCTGGGAATCCGGAACAGATCAAAAGGATTTTTTAAACCAATCCGGAATACTCTGTGAAGAAATCTTTCCGGTCACAAAAGATGATCTGACTTTATACTCACAACTTTGTACGGAATATAAAGCAGGGTTGGAAACAATAGAACTTGCCGTTGCCGTGAATCGAGGTATGGAATCTCTGTTAGTTTGGAAAGTGGACCCCATGCAAAGTAAATGGCTTTCTATCAGGGATCTTTCGTTGGAAAGCTAACCACAATAGGTTTGGACAACGCACCTCTTTGATCCTTGCCCGATCCTGTTTCAGAAAAAAAGCGGTTCTCCGCCGACACCTGAAAATACACAGTTGTTCCATGTCTCAAGAACGGAAGATTCTTGTCCAAAGTTACCGATTCGGATTCTTTTTGAATCATTGCATTGTCGACACAAGTTTGCAGTATACTCAAACGAACAGTTTTCGTAGGTTCTACATCTTTTAAATTCGTTTTTTCTGATGTGATGGTTTTTTTTGGGGTAGGGTTTTGGAATCTTAGCATTCCTGCATATTCACCGGGTTTGAATCCATAGTGAATTGTATAACTCCCACCTTGCCAAACATTCGGTTCATCATTGGCAATCCAAGACATGCAAGCCTTTAGATTTCTAAGATCCGAGTCTTTAGAATTGAATTTCAATCCCACAACACGATTGGGTGGTCTAACTTGACGAATGCGATAGCCAAAAGAACGAATCTGCGGAGAGATTTCACCTCTTGGATCTGATTTTAGCAAGAACTTCCACTGATAATACAAAAAACAATTTTCTCTACCGGGCGAATCGGATTCTCCGCATTTAGGCTGATTTAAAACGTCCTCCAATCTCTGCCATTGGAAGCCGGGTTCATTCTCATCCTTTTTGGCGGAAAAGGAATTAGGAGAAAACCGAACCCATACTTCCGCCAATCCACCAACAGGAACTGTATGATCCAATTTAGTTTCCAAAATCGAGCTATGACTGAAATCGGTTTTGTAAACAGGTGAAACTGCACTTCCTAAATTTTGAAAGACTACTTTGGAATCCGGATTGTAATTGGCAAAAGTATAATTGCTGTTCCAGATATCAAAATCCACACCTCCCGCAACAATTTGAAAGTCCTTCATCTCTCCATAAAAGTCCTTTCCCAAGTAAAGTTCGGTTGTATCGTCGGAATGAAATCCCATTGCAACCACATCACCGGGGAGGTTTGAGGTTCTTCCTGCTTCTTTTCCATTCAGGTAGAGAATAACTGTATTTGTCACCGACTGAAAATGAATGGCAACTAGATTCCAGCTCCTTCTTTCCAAAGGATAGCGTGATGAAATGCTTTGGGATATTCTCTTGTTGTCAGCTGTAATAAAAAAACGATTCAGCTCCAATTCCAATACACGATCTTTCACAAGCAAATCCAACCCATAATCCATTCCACCTCGGTAGATTGTCTTGGTGAGAATCTGAAAAATATCCTTTTGCGAACTGGGCTTGATATTCAGATACAAAGTGAAATCTTGATTGAACTGAGATCGGGCAAATCCTCGAAGCTTACCGTTGGGTATTCCTAATTTGCTGGCTTTGCCGGAAAAGAAATGAGCTTTATCAGCTGAGGGATTTTGTAGTTGAAAAATAGTATTCGGAATGCTTCGCTTTTCCAAAACCAAGGCGCCAAGATCGGAAATACTCATATCATCCAACAAATATTCTTTCCAATTCGCTTGGAGATTCTGATTAATATATAAAGATAAGCCACCACCGTCTTGGGCAAATACGGATCTCTCTCTTATCGAATCAGAGAAGGTAACAAGCAATACCAAAGAGATTGCGACTATACTTTTGATTCTTCGCAAGGATTTATTGATTTTGGGAGATTTCCTCGATAGAATTGATTCGTCTTTCATGGCGTCCTCCCTCGAACTCAGTGTGCAACCATTTTTCCAGAATTCTCTCTGCAAGATCCGGTCCCAAGATTCGTCCACCCAGAACCAGAACATTCGCATTGTTATGCCTTCTGGACATTTCGGCAGTAAATTCATCATGGCAGAGTGCCGCTCTAACTCCGGAAAAGCGATTGGCAATGATGCTCGCACCAATTCCGGTTCCACAGAGAATCACAAGCCTGTCCACCTCACCTGCAAGTAATTTCTTGCAAGCCGCACCAATCACAACAGGATAATCCACAGAATCGTGGTTGTTGGTACCATAATCGGTACAATCCACCGTTTTCATGAGTTTGGTTTTAATCAATTCCTTGAGGTCGAATCCCCCATGATCGCTCGCAATACCTATTTTTTCTTTCATAACTACCTTCCTTCTAATCTATCAAAAACTTTATTCCGAGTCACCGGATCCAATTCCAAGTAAAAATCATAATAGGTTCTTAAAACCGAGAGATAGAGATTGGAAAAGTCTTCATCCAGACGGGAATCTTCTTCATCTTCATATCCCAAAACCCAATCCTTGGTCTTCGTCTGAATCACAATCATCAAGTCATATCTTGATTTTAAAAATGCCTTATTCCGAGTTCTATCAATTCCTGTTGCCGAATCCAAGAATCTGGTATAGGTAAAAAACAAGCTATTCTCAACTCCAAACATGGATTCCAGTGCGGATTCCAATGCTTGCTCTTCTTTCTTATCCAACTTTAATTTTCTCAAGCAACGAACCGATGAAGCTCTCGTCTTTCCTTCGAGCTGAGATTGTTCCTTTAATCTGGAAAATACTTTTCGAATATTCGATTGTTCTATATCGTCTCTTTTGAAACGAAAAGGGGGAAGGCTGGGCTTTACACAAGGAGAAAACTTCTTGGCATATTTTGGATTCATGTCTCCCGGAAAATATACAGAATTAGCTTGCAGATTCCCCTCAAACAGTATGATTAAAACTCCCAAAATTACAATCCATAAAGACCTTATTAAATATTTTAAAGCCTTTAATTTCATCCCAATTTGCTCTTTTCGAAATCAATCAAAAATTCAATCAATGCCTCAACACCCGCTTTCGGCATGGCGTTGTAGATGGACGCTCGAAATCCTCCCGCCGAACGGTGCCCCTTCAGACCGATCAGTCCTCGAGCTTCGGAAAGCTTTACAAATTCATTCTCCCATTCTTGATTCTTCAGATGAAAGACCGCATTCATAATAGAACGAATGGGTTTAGGAACAGGAACAGTATAAGCCTCGGATGCATCCAAAAAGTCATACAACAATTTTGCCTTGGCTTCATTTTCTCTTTCCATAACAGCAATTCCACCTTTCTTCTTCAGCCAGGAGAATACAAGCCCGGCAAGATAAATGGGATAGGTTGGAGGAGTGTTGTAGAGTGAGTTATTTTCAGCCATCAATTTCCAATTCAAAAGTGTGGGGATTGTGCGAGAGTTTTCCCTTAGCAGACTGTTGCGAACAATGAGAACAGTTAAACCGGAAGGACCGATGTTCTTTTGGGCTCCCGCAAATATTGCACCAAACCGGGAGATATCCAGTTTGCGACTCAATATATCACTCGTCATATCGGCTACAATGGGCAGGCTTACTTGGGGAAAAGCAGGATACCTGCTTCCGTAAATCGTATTATTGGATGTTATATATAAAAACTTGCTTCCGGGATTCAGATCGGAGTCTTTTAACTCTTGTATAGAGTGGTAATTTTTATCCTTTCCATCAAAAACAATTTTGACATTCGGGGCAAATCTCTTAGCCTCTTGGTATGCCTTCACAGACCAGACTCCGGTCAATGAATAGTCTGCACTTTCGGTTTCATCCAAAAGATTCAACGCGACCGCAGAAAATTGGAGAGTTGCACCTCCCGGAAAGAAAACAACTGAATAATCATTGGGAATATCGAGTAATTCTTTCAAATCAGCAATTGCCTGTTCCAGTATTTGGTCAAATTCCGGGGATCTATGGCTCATTTCCATGAGGGACATACCGGATCCTTTATAATCCAAGAATTCAGATTGTGCCATTTCCATGACTTCTTTGGGAAGCATGGCTGGACCTGCATTAAAATTGTAGATTGGGAAGGAAGATTTACTCATTCTATTGCAGTGTTTTTAAAAAACAGAAAAAAGGCAATAAATTCAAATTTTTTTCTTTTCAATATAGAAATACATGTAAAATGATAACTGTTCGAGGAATAATTAATGATAAAAAAAATCTCAACAATCTCCCTTTTGATATGCTCACTTTTCGCATTCCAACCAATCTTTTCCCAGGGAAAGGCACCCCTTGGTATCAAGGAAATCCAAGGCTCCAAACAGATTCAATTTCAAAACAAAAACTACCGTAGAGCAAGCCAATCAGTAATTCGAGATAATACCAATACAGGTCGTAGACTTGCCGAAATCATTCGAGAAAATCCCTCAAAGCCTGCTGTATTTAAAGGAATTACCGTTCGTAGAATTACGTTAACCGAAGATGGAAAATTCGGAGGTGATATCGTGAGTATCGGTGCCGATCAATCATTTGACCATATCAACTCCATCAATAGAATCCTTGCATCTTATATTGAAAATTCATTCCAATACAAAGAAGCTGATGCGGACACCCTCGCAACTTACGTTTTGTATTACAATGCCGCTCATAGGAAAGACACCGCTCTATTTGCCGAAAGATACAATGAGAACGTGAACCAATCAATAGATGGCGAAAAAGTGGGTATCGATACAAGCTATAAAAATTGGCCCGGTAAAACGGAAATCGTAATCCCCATCAGTGGCAATATTCTAAAAGACGGTGGAACAGATGTCACGACAGATGAGTTGGAAGAAGAAGTCGATCGCTTAGTTAAGACTGAGAAAGACGAAGATGCCAAGAAGAGAATGGAAGAAGAAGCTTCCAAAATGGACAAATTGCAACAAGAAAAGCTAGCTCAAGAAAAGAAAGAAGTAGAGAAGAGAAAAGAAGATCTAGCCAAAAAAGAAGAAGAACTAAGAAAACAACAAGAGGCGAATCAAAATAAATTAGCCGAAACAGGTAAGATTCTTCAAGATCTAAGAAAAGATCCGGTTAAGAATGCAACTAAGATTGCAGAGAAAGAAAAAGAAGTTGAGAAGCTCCAAGAGACTCAGGCAAAAATAGAAGAAGAGAAAAAACAAGTTGCTGAGACCAAAGAAGAGTTAGAGAAGAAAGAAGAAGAAATCGCCAAAAAAGAAGAAACTCGAAAAGAATCTTCTGATGGTGGAGGCTCCACTGCAACTTCTGATTCCGGGACTGATTCTGCCAAGAAAGACGACAAGATAGAAGAAAAGAAACCGGAAGAGAAAGTTCAAGACTTGGAAAAAGAACTGGCTCAAGTTCGAGATGAATTGAAGAAGAAAGAAGAGAAAAGCGAGAATGTAATCGATAACAAAATCTTCTTTATGAAGTTTATTAAATACGATTCGGATGGGCATTATTCCAATGAGCTCTGGGCACTCGATCCGGTAAAAGACGATGCACTTTTCAAGAGCCCGTTTACCAATATTTGTTCCAAGGAATTTCTTGACATACCCAACCAAGGAATTTTGGTTTTAGGCTATGAAGGGGCAAAAATCGATGATAGAAAGCATAAGCTTACCTATCTAGATACTAAAACTCTAAAATTAAAGAAGCAATCTGACGCCTCAGATGTGTTCTGGCGAACTCCTATGGTGTATACAGATGATAAAATTTACGTGATTGAAAAGTTCGAAAATAACTATCATCTGACTCGTTTCAACCCGGATTTAACTGTGGATGTGCGATCCAGTGCCCCTGTGGAAGAAAATTCGGAAATTACCTTCTTCAAGGACAAAATATACATTACAGGAAAGGGGAAGGGTGAGGGAAAGACTACTATTAAAATCTTTGCCAGATCCGATCTTAAAATGTTGAAGACTTTGTCTCCGTAATTAGAGAAAGTTAGGTAAGTATTTTCTATTGTTAAAATGAAACCTTCGCATAAAAAACGAAGGTTTTTTTCTCTCCCCCACATTTTTATCTTGTTTTTATAATTGCACTCTCTACAAAATAACTATTAAACCATTTTTCTCTATTAAATAAAATATTTTAATAGATTATAATGGAAGAACATCTTACAATTTGAATCAGTTTTTTAATCAATTGGGACTGACGGAGCGGAGCTATGTCATTCTGTATTATTTAAATAGGAGAAATAATAATATTCCATTATGAATTTAATCAATGATATGCCACCTCGTCTTTTCCCTGTAAATATCACTCCATTTGACAGTCGATTTCGTTTTGCATTTCCTTATCCGGAAAGAATAGACCTGTTACCTTTGGCACGTAGCCTTCCCGGTGCCAAATACCATCATGAATCTCGCTTCTGGTCCTTTTCCAAATGGCCGGAACTTTCGCATCCTATCTATCGGCTCATCAATACAGAACGTATTCTCATTGATCCGAACATTCTTCCCGAAGAATTCGGTCTTTGGGAAGGATTCGAAAGGGTTATACGAAATAGAAATTATACCGCCAGAACTTATAAATCCTATATGTTTTGGAATCGTTCTTTCTTGCGCCATTGCCTTTGCGTCCCAAATTTTGTAACCGAAAAAGATCTCCTCGACTACCAGGACTATCTCATCCATAAAAAAGCTGTCAAATCCAGAACGGTCGCCGCTTTGCAATCAGCACTTCTTTTCTATTATAAAACTGTCCATGCCATTCACCCCAACTTACACTTCCCTTCCATTAAAAAAGAAAAACGCCTTCCCGAAATACTCAACCTAGATGAAGTGAAACTCATTCTGAATTCACCACCTTCCGACAAGCATAAGCTTATTCTTTCCGTTGCCTATTCTGCAGGTCTGCGTGTATCCGAAGTAGTTAAGATCCGTATCTCCGACATAGATTTTGACCGTGATGTCATACAGATTAAGCAGGCAAAAGGTCAAAAAGACCGCACGGCAATTCTCTCTCCGCGAGTAAAATCCGATATCTTATCCTGCATTCAAAATCGCAAACCATCAGATTGGCTATTCCCATCGGCACTAAATTTCAAAAACCACCTGTCCATACGCACAGCCGAAAAAGTCTTCGAAAACGCCAAAAAGAATTGTAACATCAACAAAAAAGTAAGTTTCCACTCACTTCGCCATGCATTCGCAACTCATCTTTACGAAAAAGGAATCGATATCCGAATCATCCAAACTTTACTAGGGCATGAATCCGTTCGCACAACCCAGATATATACCCATGTATCCAAAAAGAAACTCTCCAATGTAATGAGTCCATACGATGATTTATAAAAATTATATCGAAATCCCAACAGGTTTATAGACAAATTTTTCTGCAAATTGTATATATATAATATCTAACAAAATACGAATATTATTTACATTATGCACATTTTAAATCCAAACTCGGTTGCTGCATAAATTGATTCGGATTCAAAACTTCAGAATTAACAGATTCAAATGGACTTCTAATTTTTAAATGAATAGAGTTATCCAGATGAAGATATAATAAAGTGCTTGAAAGTGACTTGTGACCAAGTAATCTTTGTATATACAAAATATTGCAGCCGGATTCAAGCAAATGCGTTGCAAATGAATGGCGTAGTGTATGAGAAGTTGCTCGTTTTTTAATTTTCGATCTCTTAACTATTCTCTGAAAAATAATCTGAAGTGGTCTCAAATCCAAAGCAGAAGACTTACTTTTGGATTTAAAAAATAAATATTCTTTCGGTTTATAAACTAAAATATAATAATTTAAAATATCAATTACATTCTCGGATAAAATTACATATCTTTGCGTCCTGGATTTAGTTTTAGAAATATAGATAGTTTTTCTTTCTATGTCTATATCTTGAATTTTCAAATTAGTAAGTTCGCTAATTCTTATGCCCGTAGAATATAGAAGCGATAGAAAAAGTTTTTCAAATACTCCATCGCACGAAAATAATAAATCATTCACTTCTTCTTGATTCAAAACTACCGGAACACGATAAGATCTCCTTGGTTTTGGAATCAATTTCATCTTCTCTTCCGTATC
>JAFIGA010000151.1 GCA_020831715.1 Leptospira sp.
AAATGCTTGAATACCCAATCTGTGGAGAGTCGGAGCACGGTTTAGAAGTACGGGATGTTCTCTAACAACAACATCCAATACATCAAATACTTCTTTTTCTTCTGCTTCAATTTTTTTCTTCGCACTTTTAATGTTTGGAGCAAGTTCTAAATCAACCAATCTCTTCATGATGAATGGCTTGAATAGCTCCAATGCCATCTTTCTGGGAAGACCCATTTGGTGGTATTTGAGATCTGGACCTACAACAATTACAGATCGTCCGGAATAGTCTACCCGCTTACCTAGAAGGTTTTGACGGAACCTACCTTGCTTTCCTTTCAACATGTCAGAAATGGATTTAAGCGGTCTATTGCCCTTGCCTTTTACAGTTCTCTTTCTTCTAGAGTTGTCAAAAAGTGCATCCACTGCTTCCTGGAGCATTCTCTTTTCATTTCTAACAATGATTTCAGGTGCTTTTAAAGCAAGAAGTCTCTTTAAACGGTTGTTACGATTGATTACTCTTCTATAGAGGTCATTCAAATCGGAAGTGGCAAATCTTCCCCCTTCCAACTGAACCATAGGTCTTAATTCGGGTGGAATCACAGGAACCGCGTCCAATACCATCCACTCAGGGCGGTTTTGTGAGTCGCGGAAAGCTTCTAAAACTTCCAATCTTTTAAGAATTCTTTTGTCTGTTATCTTAGCCTTGTCTTGGATTTTCTGACGAATAGCTCTGGCTTCAGAGTCAACATCAATTCGAGAAAGCAATTCTTTGATTGCATCTCCACCAATACCTGCGATGAATTTATCACCAAATTCATCCAAATAATTGTGGTATTCCTCTTCTTCAATCAACTCACCTCGAACTCTACCGGAATCAGCAGGATCAATAATAACATATTTCTCGAAATACAATACTGACTTTAGTTGATTAATTGTTAGATCCAGAAGAAGTCCCATTCTAGATGGAACTGATCTATAATACCAAATGTGTGATACAGGAGCAGCAAGTTCAATATGTCCCATTCTCTCACGACGAACTTTGGAGTGAGTTACCTCAACTCCGCATTTGTCACAGACAACACCTTTGTATCGAATGGATTTAAATTTTCCACAATAGCACTCCCAGTCCTTGGTAGTGCCAAATATTTTCTCACAGAATAGACCATCTCTTTCCGGTTTTAGCGTGCGGTAATTGATAGTCTCCGGTTTTTTAACTTCTCCGTGGGACCACTCTTTGATCCGTTCCGGAGAAGCGAGTCGAACTGTTATGGAGTCAAAACTATTGTAATTTCTCATAAAACCTCATTAATTGTTGTCGATCGATTCGAACTTGATAGCCTTGTTGGGGCGGGAAAACTCATCTTCATAATCAGATATGTCAATTATATTTCCTTCCGCATCCTCGATGATTATATCCAATGCTAGCCCTCGGAGTTCTTGAACCAATACGTTGAAGGATTCAGGAATTCCAGGCTTGATTGAATGGATACCTTTTACAATCGCTTCATAGATTCTTGCTCTACCTAACATATCATCTGACTTAATAGTCAAGAGTTCTTGTAGAGTATGACTTGCACCATATGCCTCGAGTGCCCAAACTTCCATCTCACCCAATCTCTGACCACCAAACTGTGCTTTACCACCGAGTGGTTGCTGAGTTACAAGAGAGTAAGGTCCGGTCGATCTTGCGTGGATCTTATCATCTACCAAGTGGGCAAGTTTAAGCATGTAGATGTAACCACAGAATACTCTGTTAATGAATGGCTCACCTGTTCTACCATCATAGAGCTGGAATTTGGAGTCGTGAGGAAGCCCTGCTTTATCGCAGTATTCTTTCACGCTTTCTTCAGAAGCACCGTCAAAAACGGGAGTCTCAAAATTAAGCCCCAATTTATCAGCGGCAAAACCCAATTGAGTCTCGAAAATTTGACCCAAATTCATACGAGAAGGAACCCCAAGTGGATTCAAGACGATATCAACAGGTGTTCCATCTTCCATATATGGCATGTCTTCTTCTGCCATTATGCGAGCTACAACTCCCTTGTTACCATGTCGTCCAGCCATCTTGTCGCCTACGAGAAGCTTTCGCTTACGAGCTACATAGACCTTAACCATTTCTTCCACACCGGCGGCTAGCTCGTCACCTGTGTCTCTGGAAAATCTTTTGATATCAACAACTGTTCCTTCGAAACCATTTGGCATACGAAGTGATGAATCTCTAACTTCTTTTGCCTTCTCACCAAATATGGAGTGAAGAAGTTTATATTCCGGAGTAAGATCTGTTTCTCCTTTTGGAGTTACCATACCTACCAGAATATCGCCCGGCTTCACTTCCGCACCAATTCGAATCACCCCTGTCTCATCCAAATCACGGAAAGCTTTATCCGAAAGATTCGGGATATCACGAGTGATTTGTTCTTGACCAAGCTTTGTTTCTCTTGCTTGTATTTGGAATTCTTCTATGTGAATGGAGGTAAATACATCATCTTTAATAATCCTTTCAGAAAGAAGGATAGCATCCTCAAAGTTAAAACCTTCCCATGGCATGAAAGCAACAAGAACGTTTTTACCCAATGCTAAGGTTCCTTTATCAACGGAAGGGCCGTCAGCAAGGATAGTTCCTTTTTGATGGATTGTTCCCATATTGTCGATTTTTTCTCCAACAATAACCTGACCCGCAACCGGAGTTCCGTAGCTTACAGAATCACCTTCTTTCAAAAGTGGAGCAAAATCTCTATTATGAGTTTTTAGAGGAATCTTTGCTGAATCTTTTCCATTGTAATTGATTTCCAAAGAATCGGAATTGATCTTGGCAATCTTTCCTTCACCCTCTGCATATATTACAGATACAGATGGCTTCTGTGTAAAACAAGTTCCTTGGTTCGTTTTCTTGAATTTTGTAAGTTTAATTTCTGTAGGTTCTTTAACACCATCTTCTTTGATGGTGATGGACTCTGCATCCACCTTCAAGACTACACCGCTTTTCTTGGCTACAAGGCAGATACCGGAGTCATAAGCAACACGACCTTCCACTCCTGTTCCCACATATGGAGCTTGCTCCACTAACAAAGGAACAGCTTGTCTCTGCATGTTGGAACCCATCAATGCTCTGTTCGCATCATCATGCTCCAAGAATGGAATCAATGCCGTTGAAACAGACACAATCTGGAGAGGTGCAAGATCCATATATTGGATTTCATTAGGGCCTCTAAAAGGGAAATCTGATCTATGACGAGTTGATATCAGTTTATTCTTAAAGTCTCCACTATCATCAATAGCGGCAGATGCTTGTGCAATATAATAATATTCTTCTTTATCGGCAGTTAGATATTCAACTTGCTTGGACACTTTCCCGGATTTTACAACTCGGTAAGGTGTTTCCAAAAATCCATAATCGTTGATTCGAGCATAACTGGACATGGAAAGAATCAAACCAATGTTTGGACCTTCAGGAGTCTCAATCGGACACATTCTTCCATAATGGGAATAGTGAACGTCACGCACTTCAAAACCGGCTCTGTCCCTGGAAAGACCACCCGGTCCAAGAGCGTTCAATCTTCTTTTGTGTGTCAACTCAGCTAGAGGATTGGTCTGATCCATATACTGCGAAAGCTGGGAAGATCCAAAGAATTCATTGATTACAGCTGTAATTGGCTTTATTGATATCAATAACTGTGGAGTTTGTTGCTCCGGTTCTTGAACAGTCATTCTTTCTCGAATCACTCTCTCAACTCGCGAAAACCCAAGTTTCAATTGGTTTGCAACCAATTCACCGACAGAACGAACCCTTCTGTTACCCAAGTGGTCAATATCATCGGGGAAATAGTTTTCCACATCACTAAGTAGCATGACCAAATATCGAACGGAAGCGATTATATCTTCTTTTCGAAGAACTCGGTCTTCACAATTGGAAAAAGCCGCTGGATCATGGTATTCAAACTTACTATTGATTTTATAACGACCTACATGACCCAAATCGAAACTCTTTGGATTGAAAAAGAGACGACTAAGCTCTGCATCTGCATTTTCCAATGTAGATGGTTCTCCCGGTCTCATAATCGAATGAAACTTTAGAATAGCTTCTTCGCTGTCATTTACGGCATCTTTTTCAAGACAGTTTATAATTACAGGGTTGTCTTTGTTTTTAGGAAAATCAATAACATCTACCTCATTAACTTTCATTTCTTTGAGGATTGTTATGTTATCTTCGTTAATTTTAGATCCGGCTTCGAGTATTACCTCTCCGGTTTCAAAATTAATCACATCGCTGATGGTTCTCCTACCTATCAATCGCTTGATATCTTTAGGAGCGGCACCTGCGAGCTTAATTTTAGATGATTGATAAAATATTCTTAAAACTTCTTCATTGCTTCCTTTTCCCAGAGCTTTTAGAAGAAGAGTAACAGGGAATTTTTTCTTTCTATCGATCTTGGCTACAAGGATTCCCTTATTGTCCATCTCGAATTCCAACCAAGAACCTCGGTAAGGAATTACTCTTGCCGAATAGGTGGACCTTGCATCATCATAAGAAAAGAATATACCAGGAGATCTATGAAGCTGACTTACAACAACTCTTTCAGCACCATTGATGATAAAGGTCCCTTGCTCAGTCATTACAGGGATATCACCCATATAAACACTGTTTTCAACAACTTCAAATGTTTCTTTTTTAACCAGACGTATAACTGCTTTTAAAGGAAGAGCATAGGATGTATCGGTTTCCTTACATTCCTGTGGAGATCTCTTAGGTTCTCCAAGAATATAATGATCGTATTCCATTACCATGTCATTGTTAGGGCTTTCTATCGGAAAGGATTCCCGGAAAACTGCTTCGAGTCCTTGATTCTCTCTTTTTAGAGGATCAATGTCTCTTTGCAGAAACCAATCAAAGGATTTTTTCTGAACATAAATAAGATTTGGTAATAGATTCAAGTCGGTGAGCTTACCAAAATTCACCTTTTGTCTTTCCTGATGGCCGTACATGACTCGTTCTCCCTGGGTTATAGCTGGTAGATTGGGGTTGATAAACAAAAATTCGGTAGAGAGAAGGCGTGACCTTCCCCTACCGTCTTTAAGGTTTTTAGGTTCGATAGGACTATGTGTAAAATCTTATGCGAACTCGACAACTGCTCCAACTGCCTCGAGCTTTTTCTTTAATTCATTAGCTTCTTCCTTGGAAACTTCTTCTTTGATAGTTTTTCCACCGGCTTCTACTAAATCTTTAGCTTCTTTCAGCCCAAGTCCAGTAATTTCTCGAACCAATTTAATAACGTCTATCTTCTTGTCTCCATGAGACTTAAGTATTACGTTTACTGCGGCTGGTTCTTCAGCAGCAGCTCCACCAGCGGGAGCGGCAGAGGCTACAGCAGCAACAGGAGCTGCGGCAGAAATACCGAACTTATCTTCCATTTTTTTAACTAATTCGGAAGCTTGAACTAGTGTGAGGTTACCAATTTCTTCTAGTAGTGCATCTACTGACATCTTTTATCTATCTCCTTAAACTTTAACTTACAGATTTATAAGTCCATCGAATAATAAATTATCCGTTCTTTTCTCCAACTTTCTGGATGGCTCTAGCAAGGCTAGACATAATTTGGTTCATTCCGCTCGCAATTTGAGTTGTTGGAGCGTTCAATCCTCTTGCCACCATAGAAAGTAATTCAGATTTCGAAGGAAGCCCTGCAATTGACTCAACTCCTTTCTTGTCCAAAACTTGACCATCAAAGTAACCGAGCTTAACATCTAAAGCTGGTTTGTCTTTGGAATATTCTTTTAGAATTTTAGCAATTGATGGGAGCCCATCTTCTGAAAAGATTGCGGCTAATGGCCCGAAAAAACTCTCTCCAAAATCAATTGAATTGCCTTTATGCTTATCAGATTCTTTTAAAGCTCTTAGAAACAAATTGTTTTTAATTACTTTCATTTCTGAATCTTCAGCTCTCAACTTAGCTCTCAACTTACTCATGTCTTCCACAGTGAGTCCGCTATAACAAGCCAGAATAAAGTTTTGCCTTTTTTCCAACTTACCTTTTAGTTCTTCAACAGCTTCTAATTTTACTTGTTTCGCCATAATAATTCCCTTTAGTTGATGGAGTTAACCAACTCCTTCACATCTACTTTTACACCTCTACCCATAGTGGCAGAAACAGAAAGTTTCTTTACGTATTCACCTTTTGCATCAGAAGGCTTATCTCTGAGAAGCCCTGCTACTACAGAACGAACATTGTCCATGAGTTGATCGTCAGAAAATGAAACCTTCCCTACACCCAAGTGAATTACTCCACCTTTGTCAGGTCTGTATTCCAATCTACCGGATTTAACCTCTTTAACAGCTTTAGCCACATCAAGAGTTACAGTTCCAGCCTTAGGCTTAGGCATAAGCCCCTTTCTACCTAGAATCGGCCCAAGCTTACCAACTTCCTTCATCATATCAGGAGTTGCTATACAAGCGTCAAACTCAGTCCAACCGCCTTGCACTTTTTCAATGAGTTCCATTTCTCCTACAAAGTCAGCGCCTGCATCTTTTGCTTCTTGCTGTTTATCACCTTTGCAGAAAACCAATACTTTGATTTCTTTACCTGTTCCATGAGGAAGACTCACGGTACCACGGATATTCTGTAAACTCTTGTAATTCATCTTTGTAGAAACTTCTAAAGTTCCATCAAATGCTGAATAAGATGTTTCTTTTGCCAATTGAATTGCTTCCGGCAAGCTATAAAGTTTAGCTCTATCAACTTTACCGTCGTGTGCTTTGTATTTTTTTCCGTGCTTCATAATTAACCTTCTACGTTGACTCCCATGGATCTGCAAGTGCCGGCAATAATGTTAACTGCCATATCCATATCATTCGCATTTAAATCATTCATTTTCGTTTGAGCAATTTCTTCGAGTTGTTTCCTGGTGATAGTTCCCACTTTAACAACATGTGGGGTCGCCGAACCGGAATTTAACCCCAATGCCTTTTTAACAAGTAGTGCGGCAGGAGGTGACTTAGTAATGAATGTAAAACTTCTGTCAGAGAAAACTGTGATCACTACAGGAAGCTTTAATCCTATCTGCGCCTTAGTCTTCTCGTTGAATTGTTTACAAAATTCCATAATATTCAGACCGGCTTGACCGAGTGCCGGTCCCACTGGAGGAGCCGGATTCGCTTTCCCAGCTTCCACTTGGAGTTTGATTTGTTTTACTACTTTTTTAGCCGCCATAAAATTCCTTTACTTCCTTAGCATTCCAATTTATAATTTCAATCTTCCGTCTTCACTTGTAGATAATCTAATTCCACAGGTGTTGACCTTCCAAAAATTTCAACCTTCACTCTCAACCTACCCTTATCAGGGAAAATCTCATCAACCAGACCGGTAAAGTTAGCAAAAGGTCCGTCGATGATTTTGAGAGTATCTCCAACCTTATAAAAGAATCTTGCCTTAGGCGTTTCCACCTCAGATTCAACTCCCTCAGCATCGGCGAAGACGTTTTTAATCTCTTCCACATCCAAAGGTTGTGGACCATCCTTTGTTCCCACAAATGTAGAAACTGAAGGAAGGCTGGTGATCATGAACTGAACATCATCACTCATGATCATTTCCAATAATATATAGCCGGGCATTAGCTTCCGCTTGGTGATCTTTTTCTTGCCGTCTTTCATCTCGGCAACATCCATGGTTGGGATTTTCACCTGGAAGATCACGTCTTCTAGTTTTTTATTAGGTATGAGCTTATCTATAGTTGTCTTTACTTTTTTTTCATGACCACTATAGGTCTGAAGAACATACCATTTTTTTTCGGAAGATGCCATATAATTCCCTAGGCCCCCAAACTCCAAAACCATTTCAAGAGGTTAACAAAAAACATATCCGAAATAGATAGGAATATGGAAAATACAGCCACAGTTATAAGCACAACTATTGTTGAACTTACAACCTCTTCTCTTGTCGGCCATTGAACCTTTTCCAGTTCCGCCTTGCATTCTTGAATGAATGTCTGTGTCTTCATGAATTAATCCTTACTCTAGCAATTCTAAAACGCCTATTTGGCAGGGCTGGATGGAATCGAACCAACGCCAAGGACTTTGGAGATCCTTGTTCTACCATTAAACTACAGCCCTAAGTCAAGTTCCGCAACCAGCCCTCTACCAGATTCGAACTGGTGACCTTTTCCTTACCATGGAAATGCTCTACCTGCTGAGCTAAGAGGGCACTAGTAGGCTTTTCTTTTTAATTAAAAGGCTAGAAATATACAATATTTTTTATGCCCCTTTCTCGTCAATAAAAACCATATATATTTTCCCTTTTAATGGGATAAAATCAAGAAATCTCAATGCTTTTACCACATTTGCCGATGATAGTAGAAATACTTGAAATTTTTTTATGTTTTCCAAAAAACACTAATTTTTCATAAGTAATAAGTAAGGAAAAACTATGGCAAAGAGCTTCCAACAACTCCAAGAAGAACTCCCCGAAAAAATCAAATCTACTGATAGAATCAGCATTCGATCCTCCCGCATGAGCTCGCAATTTGAAAAATTTGTCCTAAAACTCATTACCGATATTCTGACTCATCTTGATGCTGTGCGGTTTACGGAAATGCTCTACACAATCACCAAAGAATTAGCCATCAATGGAGTTAAGGCAAATCAAAAAAGAGTATTTTTCGAAGACGAAGGCTTGGACATTACGAATCCCGAGGACTATTCTGTAGGGCTGGAAAAGTATAAAAAGAAATTTTCAGAAAAAATGGCAGAAGAATATGGGAAAAGATGCCTGGCGAGAGGTGTTTTTATCGGTATCAACTTCTATTACTGTTCGGACGGACTCACGGTAGAGGTCAAGAATAATACCCCTGTAATCAAAGACGAAGAGACTCGAATGCGAGAAAAGATGAAAAAAGCTATGGGATATAATGATATCGCCGAGTTTTACATGGATAATATGGATAATACAGAAGGAGCGGGACTGGGAATTGCATTGATTATGATCCTTATGAAAAATGAAAATATTGATCCTAATTTATTTCGTATAATGACAACGGCACAACATACAATCGCACGTGTAGAAATACCTTTTAATGAAAATTATGTAAGTATAAGAAGTATTGAAAATATGGAGAGAGAAAAAGAAACAATATGATTTTAAAAGATAAAACAGTCGTAGTTACAGGCTCCGCCGGTGGTTTGGGGAAGTCAATGGCAGAGAGATTTGCCAAGCAAGGGGCAAAAGTAGTTCTATCGGATATTCAAAATGATAAACTCCAAGAAACTGTGGAAGAGTTTAAAAAGCAAGGATTTACTGCCATTGGAATCCAGGCAAATGTCGCGAAAGAAGAAGATGCAGAAAGGTTGATGCAGAGTGCTCTTAAAGAAATGGGTAGCCTCGATGTTGCCATCCTCAATGCAGGTATTCTCAGAGATGGGCTTTTGATTAGAACCGACAAAGAAACCGGAAAAGTGAAAGCAAAAATGGGGCTGGATCAATGGCAATCTGTGATTGATGTCAATCTTACAGGGGTTTTTCTGACTGCGAGAGAGGCCGCCGCTATAATGGTTGAGCAAAAATCAGGAGTTATCATTCCTATTGCCTCTGTTGCTATGCATGGAAATGCCGGTCAGACAAATTATTCGGCAGCTAAGGCGGGAGTTGCGGCGATGACTGTAACTTGGTCCAAAGAACT
>JAFIGA010000153.1 GCA_020831715.1 Leptospira sp.
ATGTAACTGTTTCCATTGAAACACATATTTTGGATTGGAATGGAGACCTTTATGATACCAATATTCGAATCGAATTTATTAAAAAATTGAGAAATGTAACGAAGTTTTTAAACCAAGATGAGCTCAGAGATCAGATTCAAAAAGATATAGTAGAGGCTAGAAAAACATTGGCTAACCTGCCTAACCTTCGATGATTGGCAGGTTTCATGGTTTAAACTGAATCTATATTACTGAGCACCCACTTCAACTTTTTGTAAAATTTCGTCGAGAAATGGTTTGAATCGATCCAAATAATCCGGAATTTCATACTCCAAAATATCACCGGCTTGAACAATATCGTTGTTCTCCAGTGCATTTGCAACCTCTACCAATACAGTATTCAAATTCTTATTGAATTCGGACAGCTTTTCATCACCAACCTTTACCTTATCCAATTCAATATTAGGAAATGCAGAACGAAGGCTAATGAGTGCAGTAAGTAATGTATTCAACTTTCCGATAGCATCTGTTAATAATTCGGATGCCCTTGAATCTTTTCCTGATTGAAAATTTTCATTAATACTAACAAACTCAGCCTTGATTGCATCCATTTTAGTGGAATACTCTCGAATTATATCCAATAATTTATCTGTATCCAGATCCAAAATAGCAGTTCTATTTCGCAGATCCAAGATGAAAAGTTTTAGATCTCGCAAATCCTCAAGGTAATCCTCAACTGCGGCGACTGAATCCAAATGAACCACTTTCTTATGGAGGTTTTCCAGGATCACTTCTACAGTTTTGCCCTTGCCCATAGGTCGAATGGCGTCCAATTTTAGTCTCAGTAGTTTCTTAGCCGAAGTGATAATGGAATCAATCCAGATCATTCCTTCTGATAAATCTCGAGTTTCGGAATCTGTGAGTGAATCTCTCCCAATAAGTGTATTACCAATGCTATCTACATATCGATCCAATTCTTCCAAGCTGGATATAAGGACATCTATTTCTTCTCCAATGATGAAATCCATTCGATTAATTTTATCATGACTATGAGATCCCATCTCTTGAACCCCAAAATCTTTACCATCGGCAAAACAAGACACAACATATTTTCCATTGGATTCTACCCAATGTGCCACACCTTGAAAGACTTCGGCAAGTGTCTTTTCATTGTCCAAATTAACATCGAGTTTATGATCGTTTACGAATATTTCCATTTCATTCTCCTTGGTCTTGCATGAATCTGACTACTGTCTACCTTGTTGAGCTCCACCCAAATTATTTTGTAGGTAATTGCTCACACCTTTGTTCTTACCCACGCCCTGTTCCATATGCAGGAATTTTTGTTTTAGCTTATTCTCATAAGCAAGCATATGAGCTTCATGGTTCTTGATCTTTTTTTTATTATCGGATATTTTGTCTTCCAAGAACTTAACTTTTCCGGTGATGAGTCCTCCGGCAAATTGATTGTAAGGCTTCAAATGTTCTACAAGCCTGTAACCAACACCTTCATCTGTGATTGCATCATTATTTAAATCTGCGGCAAATAACTCTTTTACAGCCTCAGGATTTTCATTCAAAGCTTTAGTGAGGAGTTCGTCGTCAATTTGCAACATGCCTTCTTGAATCTTTTCCCAATTGGATCCTATTCCACCGGTAGATATTCCTATTTCAGCTAAAGTCTTATATCCTCTTTCTTGTTTGTTGGGATAGGCGCCACTTATAATGGTTTTCATACCTGAAGTCAATCGAAGAATAGAGTTATCTCCGGCAAGTAGTCCTGTGTTTTCTTTGTTTTCCCAAAAGTCTTTATCTATATTTGCTTTTCTATCTCTATCCGATGTAAAATCCTTATCCTTAAGCTTTCCATCCCGATCAACAAATGTAGCTTCTTTGGATATCTTTAAAAGCTCATTATACGCCTGTACGAATTCTATGATTAAATCTTTTCCTTTTTTTGTATCCGGCTCAATGTCAAATGTAATTGGCTCTTCGGTAGTTTTATGAAAGTTAAATGATACTGATTCGAGAACATCATTTATATCTTCATTTTTCTCTCTTCGAATTTCAATCCCATCAATCATGAATACAGCATCGGTTGCTTCGGCTATAGTATTTGCAGGCTCTGCACCCTGCCATTCCGGCTCAGAAACCAAAGCCACAGAGGCAATGGAATATGGATTATCTCCTGTATTTTTAAGAACTAATCTAGTTATTGTTTTTCCATTGATGGAATCACTTACATCCCATTCATAACTATCATCTACAGGATAAAGTGATGCGTTTCTGAATCTTTCTTCGGTATCACCCTCTTCCTTAAAATATACAACAATATCCAGCCTTGGGGGTTTAGTTTCACCGGCGATTTCAAATTTTAATTTATCTTGTTCTTGAGGAGAAATCGCAGGAAAAGGAAAGGCAAAAGCAGTTGCAGAATGTATTTTCAGACCGATTTCTTCTTGAACAGGTTTCCATTCCGGCTGTAAATTATTTTCGAAATTTTCAGTCTCGTAGGCTTCCATGGATTCGGGATTCAAATTGATGACTTGTTTTTTAGGCTCGGGAGGTGGTGTGTATTCACCGACCAGACCCCCCATGTTTAATATACCATCGGGATCCATGAATTTAAGTTGATTCTTTCTTCCTGATTTTACTGCCGTTAAACTAATAATTCCTTCTTCAGAGTTCACTCGAACCAAATGAGTGTTGGCAACACTGGCAGCCGAGTTCTTGATTAGATTAGCAAGGTCTGTTAGAGATCCACCCGGAAAATCCAACTCTATTTTTTCCTTACCGGATACAATAGTGAATTTTCCTTCCTTGATCTTTTTATTTAAATCGGCATGGCTACCACTGATTTGGTGTTTGCTTGCTAGTTCTAATATTTCGATACTTTTCTTTCCGGCTTTTGCCCCCTTGGTTGCCTCCCCACTCAGAACGCCTTCAACAGAGGGAACGAGCTTTTTGGTGGCGAGGGGAGAAGTAAATGTAGTAAGATTTCGTGTTTTTGTTTGGAGGTCGGAGGTTCTTTTGCGCACTTCCGACCATGCTTCGATCTGGGCTTTGCTGTAAACGTTTTCCATCTCCCATCTTTTGATGGGTTTTTTCTCTAGCTCAACCAACTGCTTGACCATTGTGTTGGTATCTTGTCCCGAAGCCATTCCCGGCATTGTAAAAGCTGGCATTATTTCTCCTCCTTACCGTTCTTACTTAGATCTTCGTCGGAATAAAGAAAAATATTAGGGATTTACAGAATTTTTTACCCTAGGAGACTGTATCTATGGCAGAAATAGACCTATCCAACCCAGAAATTTTCTTCGATAGAGAGATATCTTGGGTTGATTTCAATTACAGAGTTTTGGAAGAAGCGCAATCCCTGGAAAATCCTCTATTGGAAAGACTGAAATTCCTATGTATAACCGAGACGAACTTGGATGAATTTTTCATGGTGCGAGTTGCGGGACTCATCAATGTCAAGAAAAGTGGTGCTGAAGAAAGATCCTTAAATGGTCAGATTACCTCCGATATTATTCTCGATCTATCTAAAAAGGTAAATGATTTTACATCTAAACAATATGAAACGTTGAATGAGATACTAATAGAACTCAAGAAAGAAAAAATCAATATCATTCAGAACCCCGATGAATTAACATCGGATGAAATTAAAATTGTTAAAGATTATTATAAAAAAGATGTCTCATCCATCTTGACTCCACTCGCCATTGACCCGGCACACCCATTTCCTCATATTCTAAATCGCACTCTCAATCTTGCTATTCTCCTCACTTCGGATGACGATAAGACCAAGAAGGAACTTTTTGCAATAGTTCAAGTACCTTCCGTACTTCCACGGTTTCTTCAGCTACCTGCCAAAGACGAGGAAAGAAGATTTTTTCCTTTGGAAGAAATCATAAAACTTCATTTAGGTGATTTATTCTACGGAATGAAAGTCAAGGAAATACATCCATTCCGAATCATAAGAGATGCGGACTTCGATCTAAATGAAGAAGGTAACACAATTGACCTCATCTCCATGATGAAGAATGAATTGAAAAACCGAATCTGGGGTGATGCAATCCGACTGGATATGATGAAAGGTGCCGGTCGCATTCGAGAACTCATCATCAGCTTACTCGAAATTGAAGACTACCAAGTAAATGAAATGGATGGATTCTTGAATCTTAACGACTTGATGTATTTTTACAGCTTGGACAAGACTTCTACCAGTCATTTAAAATTCACATTCCCTCATCCCAAAGATGGATTCTCTGGCAAAAGCTTGGACAATATCTTTGAAAATATTAGAAAAGGTGATAAATTATTACATCATCCTTATGAAAGTTTCAAGTCCATCGAAGATATGTTAAAGAAGGCAAGTTCCGACTCCAAGGTATTGGCTATCAAGATGACTCTTTATAGAACCAGTGGAGATAGCCCAATCATACAGTATTTGATGGACGCCGCAGAGAATGGAAAACAAGTAACAGTGCTTGTTGAGCTCAAGGCAAGGTTCGATGAAGAGCGAAATATCCGTTGGGCGAAAAAATTAGAAGATTCCGGTGTTCACGTTGTTTATGGTCTTGTGGGACTGAAAATTCACTGCAAGATGCTTCTAATCATTCGAAAAGAAGATGATAGTCTAAATCGTTATGTCCATCTGGGAACAGGAAATTATAACTCCACTACTGCAAGATTTTACACAGATGTAAGCCTTTTTACATGTAACCAAGAAATTACGGAAGATGTAGCCCTTCTCTTTAATGTTATTACATCCAATGCCAAAATGCCCAAAATGAACAAAATTTATGCGGCACCGGTCTACCTTAAAGAGAGATTTATAAAGTTAATAGAAGAAGAGACGGCAATAGCGACTGGGGGTAATCCTGCAGAGATTATCTTCAAGATGAATTCACTTGTTGATCCAGATGTCATCATCTCGCTTTACAAAGCAAGCCAAGCAGGTGTTAAAATCAAGCTTATCATCCGAGGAATTTGTTGCCTCAAGCCGGGACTTAAGGGAATATCCGAGAATATAGAAGTAATTTCAATCATTGGAAGATATTTGGAGCATTCTCGAATTTACTATTTTAAAAACGGGGGAGACACCAGACATTATTTGGCGTCAGCGGATTGTATGCCGAGAAATTTCTTGCGTAGAATTGAAGTTATGTTTCCTGTTTTAGACAAAAAGAATAAAGAAAAAATAGATAAAATCTTACGCCTCCAACTTGCCGACAACACAGGAGCCAGAATTCTACAAATAGATGGAAGCTACAAGCGATTGCACCCTAAAAAGGGAGAAAAGAAAATAGATGCTCAATTGGATATGGTAAAAATATGAAAAATACTGAAATAAAGACCGGACTCAGCGAATTGATAGGAGATAAAAAAGTAATCTCCAGAGATGAAAACACAATGGATACAGGATCTTTTGATGCCTTTGGGCTTGATCGAACCAAGACCTATAAAGCCAATTATCAAATTTTGGTTTTTCCTGAAAACACAGACGATGTTGCATCTATTATGAAATACGCATATGCAAACAATATTTCAATCGTTCCATCTGGTGGACGAACAGGCTATGCCGGTGGAGCAGTTGCAAAAAATGGCGAGATTGTTGTTTCCTTGGACAAGATGAATCAAGTTTTGGAATTCGATCCATTCTTGGGATCGATTGCCGTTCAAGCAGGTATGGTTACCAAAAATCTCCATAAGGAAGCCGAGGAAAGAGGTTTTTACTATCCGGTAGATTTTGCCGCGACCGGATCTTCTCATATCGGAGGAAATATTGCCACCAATGCCGGTGGAGTTCGAGTTGTTCGTTATGGATTGGTAAGAGATTGGGTTTTAGGATTAACAGTTGTGACCGGAACCGGAGAAATACTTCGTTTCAATGGGGAGATTTTAAAAAACAACACAGGATACGATCTAAAGCATCTCTTCATAGGATCGGAAGGAACCCTGGGCATCATAACAGAATGCATATTGAAACTTACTGCACCCCCCAAAGACATTCGAGTGATCCTAGTAGCGGTCCCTGATTTCAAATCCATATTGGATATATTCAAAAAAACGCATTCTTCTCCACTTCCATTGTTAGCATTCGAATTTTTTACTGAATTTTGTTTGGAGAAAGTGAAAGAACACCTGGGAGTGAACTCTCCCTTCTCAGAAGCATCTGCCTATTATGTATTAATGGAATATGAAGTCAGTGGTGAAAATGATGAAGATAAATTATTTTCTATCTTGGAAGATATAACCAATGATGAATTGATTATGGATGGATCCATTGCTCAAAATTCAAGACAGAATGAAACCTTTTGGAAATACCGCGAAGGAATTTCCGAAAGTCTCTCACTCCACGATACAGTTCATAAAAACGATATCTCTCTTCCACTAAGGAACATGGATGCTTTCCTCCAGGAAATGGAAGCATTGTTAGATAGCAAATATCCCGGTTTTCAGATCGCCTTATTCGGACATATTGGTGATGGCAACCTTCACTTGAATATTCTCAAACCAAAAGATATGGAAGTAGAAGAATTCTTCCTTAAATGCAAATCTGTTGATCCGGATATGTTTCGACTCATTCAGAAATACCATGGATCAATTTCAGCAGAGCATGGAATAGGTCTACTTAAAAAAGACTTTTTAGGTTTCTCGCGTTCAGAAGTTGAGATAGAGTCAATGAAATCTATCAAAAAAATATTTGATCCTAAAGGGATTCTAAATCCAGGGAAACTATTCTAATTATGGCAACAAAAACACCGGCGAAGAAAAAAACCAAAACCAAAAAATCAACCACGCCAAGAGCTTCTTCCAAGAAAAAAGTAGAGAGCCACAAGCTCGAGATAAGAAATACTCGTATATCTGATTATGATGATATTAAAGAAATTATGGATTATGTATATTCCAAAGATTTTGGAGGAGCTTGGACCAAAGAAGAATTCGAAACCCAAGTCAACTTATTTCCGGAAGGTCAGATTTCTATCGAAGACAACGGTAAGGTTGTAGCCGCCGCCATCTCTATGATTGTAGATTACGGGAAGCATGGTGATAGGCATACCTACCAATCCATCACCGGTGGAGGAAAGATCCCCAACCACAATCCCAATGGAGATACCCTTTACGGAGTTGATCTTTTTGTTCATCCAAAATACCAAGGCCTTAGACTCGGACGGAGACTCTATGATGCCAGAAAAGAACTCTGCGAAAATCTCAACTTAAGAAGAATAATCATTGGTGGATGGATGCCGGGATTCAAGAAGTATGATTCTGAACTTACTCCCCAAAAATATGTAAATTTAGTGAAACAAAAAGAACTCTACGACCCGGTGCTAAGTTTCCAGCTTGCCAATGAATTCCATGTTCGTCGAATCGTGACGAATTATTTTCCGGACAACAAAGGGTCCAGTTCATTTGCCATCTTGCTCGAATGGAATAATATCTACTACCAAGAAGAAGAAAAACTAATTGGTGCTGAAAAGTCGGTAGTCCGAGTTGGTGTCGTTCAATGGCAGATGCGTTCTGTTAAATCATTTGAAGACATGAGAAATCAAGTGGAATTCTTCGTGGACAGTGTATCCGGATACAATGCTGATTTTGTTATCTTCCCTGAATTCTTCTATGCTCCCCTCCTCACTCAGTTTAACAAAATGAATGCGTCCAATGCAGTACGAGCACTCGCTGACTTCACGGAACAGATGAAAAATGCATTTGTTGAGATGGCAGTATCCTATAATATCAATATTATAGCAGGTTCTATGTTCGAATACCAAGACCAAGTCTTGCGAAATGTTGCCTATCTCTGCCGAAGAGATGGAACCTATGATTCACAATACAAATTGCACGCAACTCCCGATGAAGTTTCCTACTGGGGTGTAACCGGTGGCGATACCTTAAAAGTATTCGATACTGATGCAGGTAGAATTGGAATTCTTGTCTGCTACGATGTGGAATTTCCCGAACTTCCTAGAATTCTAGCCGAAAGGGGAATTGATATTTTGTTTGTTCCATACTACACAGACACCAAGAATGGATACCTCCGAGTTCGCCACTGTGCCCAAGCTCGCGCTGTAGAAAATGAAATCTATGTAGTTATTTCCGGCTCTGTCGGAAACTTGCCCAACGTAGAAAACATGGACATTCAATACGCACAATCTGCAGTATTCACACCTTGTGATTTTTCTTTTCCACCGGAAGGAATCGCCGCCGAAGCAACACCTAATACAGAAATGACACTTATTGCGGATTTGGATCTAAATCTATTGAAAGAAGTGAGAATACAGGGCTCTGTAAACAACATGCACGACAGAAGATTGGATCTATTCCGTTTGGATTGGTTGGGAAAACCTAGCTGAGAAAATAACAACTAATCAAAACAAAAAGCACCAGAATGAAACATTTGGTGCTGGTATTTTGTTAACTTTTTTTTAACCTTTCCTCCAACACCACCGACTCTGTCGCTACTATCCGCTTCCACCTACAACCCTAAAATCCTCATTGGAATTCGATCATAACATCCCGATTGGAATATGATTTTGAGATCCAATTTATTAGGGACGTATTCTCGAATCCAGAGACTCGCTTCACTCACCTTCGTTCGTTTGCGGTCTCAATCTCGCAGTCGGGATGCTCCCAGCATCCCTTTGTGCTGCGATATCACCTGAAGTCTTTTCTTGAAATATTTCAGGTGACGGGAGGCAGACAAGAGCCTAACAGGCGGTTCTGCCGAAGCGGGGCTCACCGACGGGCGAGAGAGTGAAGAGGATTAAGAGTTTCCCGCAGATCTCGGAGATGCACGCAGATGGAAAAAAAGATTTCAGGGGAGCTTGCTCATTGGGTATCGCAAGCTGGGGGGATTCGACATCGGCTTCGCCTATCGAATAAGGGGTGATTGCTAAGGCAATCAGGGTTTGAGCTAGACAACAGCAACGCACTTAAGTGCGTCGCTGAGCTGTTATTTCAATTACAATTCCAACCACATCATTTCTGTTCAAGTAAATTCTCCCAATAACATTTCGTATTTTTGTGCGTAAATACACAAAACAGCACAAAAACTAAAAAAAATCAACACAGATAAGAAAAGTGGGGTATAATAACATACAGACCTCAACTTTTATTCGCCGTCATCAAAAAGGCGGCAATGGCTTGATTTCGCTTCCCCTCGAAACTTGATAATATAATTATCTAAGGTAATTTTTTAGAGGGGAGCTCATCAAGACATCGACTCACTTCACTCACCTTTGTTCTTTGGTTTTCTCGGTGCTGCGATTTCCCCTGAAGTCTTTTCTTGAAATATTTCCCGTATATCTCGGTGATAAACATAGATTTTTTTAAAAAAAATGTATAACATGCAGTTTACCATACATTCACTTATGCAGACTAATTGCCTTAAAAATCACAAAAGGAGAATTTTATGGAAATTAAACTCTTTCCACTCACAAACGACTATGTGTTCAAATCTGTCTTTGTAAAAGATCCTCGGCTTCTCGTTTCACTACTGAATGCTATTCTCTTTCTAGATGGTATTCGCGAGATTGAAGAAGTAGAAATTCTCAATCCCGAGCTACCTAAGGACTCCCACGATGAAAAAAACTCCATCCTGGATATCAAGGCAAAAGATAAGGGAGGGAGACATTTCCATGTAGAAATGCAAGCCGGTCTTCAAGGGATTTTTATTAAAAGAAGCCTCTATTACCTTGCCGGTATGATTCGGGATCAACTGAAAGCTTCCGATGAATATTCTATTCTGGAACCAGTTTACCAAGTAAATATACTTGATTTTAATCTGCTAGCAACAGAAAATTACATAAACAGGTTTACTCTTCGTGAGGAGACAAATCCCAGGTTGGAGTTAACCCAAGACTTGGTTGTAGTATTTTTGGAACTTCCTAAATTTTCCAAAACGATCAAGGATTTAAAATCAAAATTGGATTGCTGGCTCTATTCATTGAAAAACACGAGTCAAATGAAGAAGGAGGATATAAATATGGTCGTAGATAAAACTCCGGACATGAATAATCTATTCAAAATACTCGAATACTATTCTTCCAACTCAGAAGAAAAGCGCAGGCTGGAAGACAAAATCAAAAAAGATCGGGACTATGCCTACGAACTTGTTTTTCATTTCGAAAGAGGAATGAACGAGGGCTTAGAAAAAGGTATTGCTAAAGGGATAGATGAAGGTATGGATCGTGGTAGTCATTTGAATAAACTCGAGACCGCTAAGAAGATGATAGAAAAGGGTCTGTCTATTTCGGATATAAAAGAAATAACAGGACTATCTGATGAAGAATTAGATTCCTTGTAGCCAATCGTAGTGGCATGACTCACAGGCCCGGTAACATTTTTATACTTAGCTTTGTAAGACAATTAGTGCTGCGGTTGTTAATTCTTCTGCGAACGAATGTGAGCACTCGCTAAACAGCCACATTGAGAGAAAATTCCAAGTCATGCAACTTTTTATATGTTCCATCTAACTCTAATAATTCTGTGTGGTTGCCCGATTCAACTATACTACCCTTTTCCAGCACATAGATTCTATCCGCAATCTTCACAGTGGAAAGTCTATGAGCAATGATAATCACAGTTCTGTTCTGATACAAAGTCTGGAAAGCTTTCTGAATCAATCTTTCTGACTCAGTATCCAAAGCAGAGGTCGCCTCATCCAATATCAGAATCTCAGGATCACGAAGAAGAGCCCTGGCAATAGAGATCCTCTGCTTCTGTCCACCGGATAGCATAACACCCCTCTCTCCGATGAAGGTATCGAAACCATCATCAAACGACTCGATAAACTCTGTGGCGAATGCTTTGTCCGATGCACTTCGAATCTCATCTTCTGTGGCAAAAGGAGAACCGTATGCAATATTTTCACGTATAGTTCCATTGAATAAAAACACATTCTGCGAAACAGTTGCAATCTTGGATCTCAGCTCATCCAAATTAACAGTCTTAAGATTCTTTCCATCAATCAAAACTTCTCCCGATCCGGGATCAATCAATCTGGGAATCAAGTCCACCAAAGTAGACTTACCGGAACCACTCTGTCCAACCAATGCAATTGTTTCCTCTTTTCGAATCTTAAGATTGATCCCTCGTAGAGCAGGCGTTTCTGTATTAGGATAGTGATAGTAAACTTCCTTAAACTCCAGCCCTTCTTTCATAGTTCCAATTGTAACTGCATTGGGTGGCGATTGCACGTCGACTCTCTCATCCAAGGTTTCAAAGACTCGTTCCGCCGCCGCCAAGGAACTCTGAGACAGGTTGAATATAATACTCAACTGCTTAATGGGTCGCATTATAAATATCAATGTAAGAAAAAAGGCAAGGAACACACCACGAGAAAAACCGGGCTCATCCATTAGATAGGCACCTATGGCAAGAAAAACCACAGCCATAAGCGATGCCGTAAAATCTACGATAGTCGGTCCCACCTGATGGTAAAAATGCCCACGAAATGTCTTCTTGTTTAGATCGTCATTGATCTGAAAGAATCGATTAGATTCGTCTTCTTCTCTGGAAAAAGCACGAATCACACGAATGCCGGATATTACCTCTTGTAAGTCTCCATTCATTCTGGAAAGTCTGTCCTGCTGGTTCTTGGTGGCTTTTCGAATTTTGTCCGATAGAGCTGATGCGGGGCCCATCACCAATGGAATGATAACAAAAACCAAAATGGTTAATTTCCAACTCAAGAATAACAGTATAGCAAGATGAGTAAGAATATAGAAAAAATCATTGATGGCGTCTTTCATGTCGATGGATATGATCTTACCCATTGTCTCCACTTCATTGATTACCCGACTCATCAAGATTCCTGTCTTTTCTTGTACGAAATATACCAAAGGTAGTCTCTGCATTTTGAGATACAATTCGTGACGAATATCTCGGACTGCCATGAGTCCCGCCGAATTGATGAAATAAACCGTACCTGAAAGAGAAAGCAATTTTAGGAAATAAATAGGAAAGACTATCATACAAAAAATAACAACCAACTCATCTGCTGTTTTGGAAGCAAAATACTCATTCAGATCTAACTTGGTTTCCGTGATCCAAATTTCGATTTGGTTGATCCTGGAAATGGACTCTCCGGACTCCAGTATTTCCAAGTTTTTGCGGTCTTTTTTTGTGATGGTGAATTGGAATTTGTAGTTCTCACCACTGCCTAGAGAATCAAATATGGGTATGAGAGTTGTGAGACTGGCTCCGTTGAAGATGGAAACCATCAAGGAAAGAAAAATCCCAATGGTCAATCTTGTTTTATAGCGGGCAACGTATCCCATTAATCTTTTAAAAACACTCATCTATGAAAACCTTATCTCTCTTTCTAATCCTTTTGTCCTTCCTTTTTTGCAGGGAAAATCAAGAAATACCCGAGAGTATGTCCGAAGAAAAATTGGAAATCGCCTTTCCAACCGATCCGGTTACCTTGGATCCGATATTTGCCACCGATCTAACCACCGAAAAACTAATCCGATTTCTACACAGTCCCCTTTTTCGCTTGGATGCCATGGGAAATCCCAAGCCCCTGCTGGTTGATTCCTATGACTGGGATAAAAAATCCGGAATTTTGCGGCTTAGAATTTTCAAAAACATTGATGTTGCAAAAATTCAATTTTCTCTAAATCGTTTATTCACTACTCCGGGTCCCAAAAAGGAAAGCTACAGAGCATTTAAATCAATTGAATCCAATGCGAAAAATAATTCCATTCAACTCAAAATAAATAAGGAATTTCAGGAATATTCAGTGGAGTATTTTCTTACTCTTCTCGCACTACCTGCAGCGTCCATATTGGGGGAGACGGGTGCATACAAACTCATGGATTGGAAAAAAGGGAATTTCATTCTACTAAAAAAAAGTAACTCTGATAATTTCAAGCCTTTGTTCATAGGGCAAATCTTGCCGGAGTGGATCAATATAAGAATCATTCCTCAATCAACTTCGGGAATATTTCTCTTCTCCAAGTCGCAACTCGATGCAATGAAGTTATCTGATTTCTTACTAACACATCCAATAGCAAAGGAAAATTCCATCATACAAAAAAAGGGTCGTTCCGTTCAATATGTAGCAATTAACAATTTGAACCCTTGCTTCGACAAGTTCTTTCGAGAAGCGTTGAATCTTGCAATTGATAGACCAAAAATAATAGAAAAAATTCTCGAAGATCAAGCAGAATTAACCTATGCCTCTATTCCTCTATCAAGATTGCCTGCTTGGAACAGTGAGAATAAAAAAGAATATTTACCTAAGTACAATCTCGATCTTGCAAAAGAAAAATTAAGTAAATCCAAATGCTATCCCAAAATTCTGGAACAAGATCTAGATTTTCGAATGAGAGGTGATGACGAAAATCAGTCAAAAGGAAGAGCTGTTGCTGAATACCTAAAGAGCCTTGGATTAAAAATTAAAATTCGAGGAATGGAAAAAGCCCCACTATACAAAGAAAATGGGATGGGATTGGGTGATTTAACTTTTCTTACATGGTATGCGGATTATGAATCACCTATCGCTTTTTTGGATCCACTCTTTCATTCAACTAAAATCGGAAATGGAGGGAACAGATCATTCTATAAAAATCCGATTTTAGATAAAACAATTCAACAAAAAAACATTGATGAAGCAGTGAATATACTAATCGAAGATAAACCTTGGATTTTTCTATGGTCTATCCGAGAAAACTATCTAATCTCGGATAGAGTAAAAAAATACCCTACAATTCAGGAATACCTGTAGGCGAATTCGAATATGGAGAATCTGAATAGGGAGTATCCATAAATGGTTCATCCAACTCAACAGCTCCCTCGCGAACAGGAGCGAATGGATCAGTCAAACCCGGTTCAATTTTTGCGGTTTCCGAAGTATCCATTACATTTATTTCTGATACTCCTTCTCTGGATGCAATCAATACACCTTCATCAGTAAATATGGGTTCAGTGATTTTTCTTCTCTGAGCACCTTCTCCAATATAATAATATTGTGCGAAAGCAGGAAGCTTGCAATATCTTGGATTTTTTACCTTATTCTCTTCTGTCGTCTTTTCTGCATTCTGCGACCTTTTCTTCATGTCACGTGAATTAATGTCTAATTCAGGAGCAGGACTTTCCTCATTTGGATTGGGATCTGAATTCAAGTCTGGATCTGAATTGAGATTCGTAGGGGAGGGAATGGCAAGGGTAATGAATTCCTTGTCCCAATCATTTTCCAATTGTGTTCCATCATCTGTGCATACATCTAATTTTAAATAATTTCCTTGGATCTCTTCTGTCATAAGAGATTTTTCTGTAATAGGAGTTCTATTGTTGAGAGCTTGAGCATATTGCCACCATACTCTACCGGTTGTTCCTGAGCCCGATCCAGGGAAAGGAGCACCCCATTCATTTCCTATCCAAACAACTGAAGTCTGACCCGGAAGAGCCCCCGCAAACCAAGCATCCCTTACACCGGAGATATTCCCCCATTTTTCTCTTGCTCCCGCCGGACTCTGAACGGTTCCGGTCTTTCCACCCATGGGAAATCTTTTATCTCCCGTTAAACGAATCGGCATAGTCCCTTCACTTGTAAGCACGGCAGATATACTATCAATAGCCATTGCACAAGCAACCGGATCCAACACCTGATAAGTTGTAGGCTCGATAAAAGAAAAATCATCCAAAGCATTGGAGTCGGTAATTTTCAAAATTTTACGAGGAACAACCTTTTTTCCGCCATTTTGTAAAGTTGCATAAACTACCGCTAACTCCATTGGAGTCAACTCACCCGAACCCAATGCAAGCGAAAGATTTCGATTGAATCTTTTCTTAGTCTCTTCCGGCTCCAAAGAAAGAATCTCCGCCAATTTATCCAAAAAAGAATCCACTCCCATCTCTCTAAGAAACTTAACGGGTATAGTATTCATGGATTGTGCAATGGATCTTCTTACAGTTACTTCTCCCTTATATCCGGCATACCAGTTCTTGGGAGCATAACCATTGAATGATATTTTTTCATCTACAACAACAGAAGAAGGATTTACCATTCTTCTCTCATAAGCAAGTGCATAAATCAATGCCTTGATCGTAGATCCCGGTTGTCTAAAAGATGTCTCAATTCGATTGGGTCTGTAGGATCGTGAAATTCTTAAACTATTCAAGAAAACTTCTACATCTCCATTATTAGGATTGATCGAGACAAAACTAGAACGCATACCATCTGCTATCTCATTAACAATTTTTTGATTTATAGGTTTAGGATTCTTTTTGGAAACAACACCAAGTGCGACAATATTATTCCGAATATTATCAATTCCTTCACGAAGTGCAGCTTGAGCAATCATTTGTTTTTCATAATCTAGAGTTGTATGAACAGTAATCGATCGATTGCTTAACTCTTCTTCTGAGTAATTATCAATTACAAATTTACGAATGTCTATGTTGAAATCAGGTGCCAGGTTCAATCGGAAGTTTCTATCATATCCCCGAGCAGCAATATTCGAAGAATAACGAGTGGGCTTGCCCTCTTCCACAGTTTCTTCAACCTTATACTTGGCTCTAAATTTCTGAATAGAATCAATAATCTTAGTTTCAAAACCTTCAAACTGCTTTCCTTTAGGACGCACTCGGCTGTCTGTATTTCGAGACATCTCAACCATAACTAATCTCTGTCTTGCAAGGGCTATTCTTAGATTTCGAACAGGATTGTACAAAGAAGGAGCCGGTATAGTTCCAACTATCATTGCCGCTTCCGCAACAGATAAATCTTTTGCAGACTTGTCGAAATAGTATCTTGCCGCTGATTCTACACCTGTATTATCTTGACCAAGAAATATCTGATTGAGATACATCGCTAAAATTTCTTCTTTGGAAAATCTGGACTCAATATAAAAAGTAGCGTAAAATTCTGTTAGCTTATTAAATAAAGATCTCTTTCCAAGATCAAGTGTGAGCTTAGCCAATTGTTGGGTAATCGTACTGCCACCTTGGGAGATTCTTCCTTTTGTTATATTAATGATAAATGCTCTGGCTATTGCAGACCAATTTACTCCGGAATGATTGAAGAAAGATCTATCTTCCATTGACAGAAGTGCCCACACAATTACTTGAAAATCCTTGAGATTATCTGTGCGTATTGGTCTAAATTCCGAACGAAAAAACTCGCCAATCAATAAACCCTTTTTATCGACAATCTTAATGGGGTCAGGGCGTATCTGATCATTAAAAGTATTGATCTCAGATGAAAACTTATCCAAATTTTTAACAATCTGGGGCTTTTCTTGTGTCCATGCCACATAGGATCCACCCAAGAGGAAGAAGAAAATCCCAAAAATCAAAAGAGATGATCCTATGAATATTTGAATTTTTTTCTTCCACAAAAAAGCAAAAAATATGCTCAATGAAGAGCCTATTTTTTTTAATATTTGAATTAATTTATTATCGTTGTTCATTCCATTTATTTCCAAAAACCAGATCTGCTACTTCACGATAATGACTCACCAAATAGAACTTGACTCCTTTTTTCACGTAATCGGGAACTTCATCCCATTGGCCTTTATTATCTGAGGGTAGTATTATATTTTTAATTCCTGCTCTTTTTGCAGCAACAATTTTTTCCCTTAGTCCACCGATTGCAAGAACCTCACCGGTTAATGTAATTTCCCCGGTCATTGCAAAATTTGGCTTTAAGGTCTTCTGTAAAACAAGAGAAAGAATTGCTGAAGCCATTGTAATTCCTGCACTGGGGCCATCCTTGGGAGTAGCACCATCCGGAACATGCAAGTGAATTGTATGCTCGTCAAAAAAGTTTGAATCTGCTACCAACGTTCGAACATAACTCAGTGCAATTCGAGCAGACTCTTCCATCATCTTTCCCAATTGTCCTGTGAGAAAAATTTTCCCTTCTCCCTTCCCCTTTACAGCAACTGCTTCCATGAGCAGGGTACTTCCGCCTACCGCTGTCCAAGCAAGCCCCAAAGCCGTTCCCGGAATTTTTGTAGTTGTCATTCTATCATCTACAAATGGAGGAGAGCCTAACAATTCCTTAATATCTTTATCGGTAATAATTTTTGGAATTTTTTTCTTTTCCAAGGATTTCAAGGCTAGTTTACGAACAATTTTATCAATCATTTTTTCTAAACCGCGAAGCCCCGATTCTCTGGAATAAGAGTTGATAAAAGGAATAATTGCTTTCTTGTCCATCTCCGGAGCCAACTTTTCCAATCCATTTCTTTTAAGTGATCTCTTCCAAAGATACTTTTTAAAAATTTGAACTTTCTCATCCGTAACATAGCCGGATAAATTGATTACTTCCATACGATCCAAAAGGACTCTTGGAATAGTCTCGGTAGTATTTGCAGTCGCCAAAAAAAACACTTGTGATAGATCGAATGGAATGTCCAAATAATGATCTCTAAACGTATTATTCTGTTCAGGATCCAAAACTTCCAAAAGCGCAGAAGCCGGATCCCCTTGGAATCCAACAGATATCTTGTCCAATTCATCCAGAAGAATCACCGGATCCTTTTCCTTGGTTACACGAAGTGCATTTATGATTTTTCCCGGCATGGCTCCAATGTAAGTTCTCCTATGCCCTTTGATCTCAGCTTCATCTCTCATACCACCTACAGAAAAACGAAAGAATTTTCGGTTTGTTGATTCTGCTATAGATCTGGCAATGGAAGTTTTTCCCACACCGGGTGGTCCCACCAAACATAAGATCAATCCTTTTCCATTGGGATTCAATTTCTTAACCGCAAGAAATTCCATTATACGTTCTTTAACATCTTCCAATTTATAATGATCTCGATCCAAAATTCGTCTAGCTTTCGCTATATCAATATCTCGAATAGGAGCGCGTTCCCAAGGAAGAGATGAAATTGTATCCAAATAATTTCTAACCAGATTATAATCAGGAGAGTTTGGATCTGTGGTATGATACTTATCAACTTCCCGGGTTACCTCTTGGATAATTTGTTCATCTAATTTAAGTTCTGCAAGTTTAGTAATCAGATCCTGATATTTTCTTTCTGTTTTTCCGGAGGAGGAACCTAGTTCATTTTGTATCGCTTTAAGTTGCTCTCTTAAGAAATATTGTCTTTGCTGCTTATCAATCTTGTCATTGATCTGATCTTGGATTTTTCTTTGCAGATTCACAAGCTCTATTTCTTTTTTTAGAAACAATAATACTTTTTCAATTCTCTCACCTATATGAATGGACTCAATTACAGATTGGTAATCCTCTTTTTCCAAGTTTAAAATGGAGCAGACAAAATCCGCCATCTTTCCCGGCTCTTCCACATTCATCATTGTTAGTTTCATATCTTCTGTGAATAGAGGATTATTTTGTGCGAGTTCTTTTGTAAGGATTATCAACGAACGCATCATTGCTTTGATATTTGCCTTACTGGTTCCCAATATTTCTTCGGGATAACTTACCGCAGCCGTAAGAAAGGGGCTGTGGGAAGATATTTTTTCAATCTTAAATCTACGGATTGTATTGACCAAAATATTCACACCACCATCGGGCAGATTGATCTTTTTCATAATACGACATATGATTCCAACTTGGAATATATTATTTTCGGAATCTTCGTTCGAATCATCCTTGATAAGTGAGATCAATCCCAGAAATCTGTCTCGCTGTAAAGATTCTTCAATGGAAGGGACAAACCTTCCGGCAGGGATTACCAAGGGTGTTATTATTCCGGGAAATACCGGTCTAGCCTTAAGTGGTATTAAAAATAATTCTTGAGGAAGTATATCCTCCAATGCCACTAATTGTGGAGGAAATTCTCCTCCGTGGTTATCAACTTCATTTTCGTTCAAAAAAACCTCCAAATATTTTACTTTTATTAACCGAATTCGTTTCGTCTAATTTGTATATGAGACTATTCATCTCCATGCTACTAATTACATCACTCCCTATTCTATCGGAAGATTGGAAAAAAGGATCCGAGTTCCCATTCAAAGAACTGGAAGATCAATCGGAAACCGTTCAAGTAATTCCCGAGGATACAAAGAAAGTATTCTTCATAGCCGATATGCCTGCAAGCAAAATAATCAATGCTTATTTAGAAGAAAAAGAACCGAATTTTCTTCCCGAAAAAAAAGCGATTTTAATATCCGATATTCATCGAATGCCCGGTCTTATTACAAAATTTGTTGCTTTGCCAAAGATGCGTGGGTACACTTATAGAATCTATTTAATTCGCGACGATGAAACCGGAAAGGATATCCCCAAAGCGAAAGAAAAAATTACTTACATCAAGTTGAAGAAAGGTTTCATAACAAGCATTCAATTCTTGGAGACACAACAAGAATTTGAAAAGGCTCTAGAAGAAAGATAAATTACTACTTGCCATAGATCAAACTTCCGGCATTATTGAACTATGGCAGAATTTTTTTATAAAGATCCATTTTCCCCGGCGAAAGAAGACGACACCGAATACAAACTCTTGACAAAAGAATATGTAAGTACAATTGAAATTGATGGACGAGAAATTTTAAAGATTGATCCACAAGGTCTTAGATATCTCTCTGAAGTCGCTTTGGCAGATGTATCATACTACCTAAGAACTGCGCACTTACAGAAAGTTCGCAATATTCTAGATGATCCGGAAGCTACAGACAATGATATTTTTGTAGCAAAAGCATTGTTAAGAAATTCCGTAATTGCGGCAGATGGAAGACTGCCTACTTGTCAAGATACAGGAACCGCAATTGTCATGGGGAAAAAAGGTGAAAATGTCTTCACAGGTTGTAATGATGCTGAAGAACTCTCTCGAGGAATTTACAAAACATATACAGAAAGAACTCTTCGTTATTCACAAGTTCTGCCAAAGACAATGTACGAAGAAGTTAATTCCGGTTCCAATTTACCCGCACAAATTGAACTCTATGCCACTCAGGGAAATAAATATGAATTCCTTTTCTTGGCAAAAGGTGGAGGCTCAGCCAATAAAAGTTTCCTCTTTCAAGAAACAAAAGCACTACTCAATCCTGAATCTTTGGAGAAATTCATCACAGAAAAGATGAAATCTCTTGGAACAGCGGCATGCCCCCCCTATCATATTTCGATTGTAATAGGAGGCACTTCGGCTGAGTTCAACCTAAAGACAGTAAAATTAGCATCCACAGGTTATTTGGACAATCTTCCAACAGAGGGCAACATGGAAGGAGTCGCATTTAGAGATATCGAGTTGGAAGAAAAAATGTTAAAAGCAGCTCAAAAGACCGGTATAGGCGCTCAGTTCGGTGGAAAATATCTTGCTCACGATTTAAAAATCATTCGTCTTCCAAGACATGGCGCGTCTTGTCCGGTAGGGGTCGGTGTTAGTTGTTCAGCCGACCGAAATATAAAAGCCAAGATCACAAAAGATGGAATCTTCTTGGAAAAATTAGAATACAATCCCTCTCGCTTTTTGCCCAATGATGTAAAAGAACAATTGGATTCCAAAACTGTTAAAATTGATCTGAACCAACCAATGAAGGATATGCTTGCTATTCTTACTAAGCATCCGGTCAAGACAAGAGTGAGCCTAACAGGAAAACTGGTTGTAGCAAGAGATATAGCTCATGCCAAACTCAAAGAGATGATGGACTCCGGCAAAACTCTGCCTGATTATTTCAAGAACCATCCAATCTATTACGCAGGTCCCGCTAAAACTCCTGAAGGAATGCCATCCGGTTCCTTTGGACCAACAACTGCAGGAAGAATGGACAGCTATGTTCCTATTTTCCAAGAAAAAGGTTTTTCATTAATCACATTGGCGAAAGGAAATCGCTCTAAAGTTGTGACTGAATCTTGCAAGAAAAATGGTGGATTTTATTTAGGTTCTATTGGTGGTCCTGCAGCATTATTAGCTAATGATAATATAAAGAAAGTAGAAGTATTGGATTTTCCGGAATTGGGCATGGAAGCTGTTTGGGCGATTGACGTGGAAGACTTTCCGGCTTTCATTGTAGTTGATGATAAGGGGAATGATTTCTTCGAAATGCTCTAGTTTAACAACTATGTTGAGCAAAGATCAACCTCTCAATCATTTGGTATAAATCGAAACTCATACCGAGTTCCATGATCTTTTTTTACATTCCATTTAGCTTGGAGTTGGCGAGCCAATAATGAAACCAATTCCAAGCCAAAGCCTGATTTACTCTTTGAAGATTTATCCGACTCTATCCAGTTACCGTTATCTTCAACAACCAAAATAATTTCACCTTCCTTGGATTTGGTCATTTGAAAAAGGATAACTCCTGTTTGAGATTTTACAAATGCATACTTTAAACAATTCGAAAGAAGTTCATTTACAATTAATCCCAACGAAAATAGAACTTTTGCATTCACGTATATATCATCAATCCTAAGATCAAATATTATTCCGGATGGGACTTTATAAATAGATTTGATATCTCCTAACATAGAAATAAAATATTCAGTTGCAGGCATTTGTCTTATATTTTGCATTCTAAACAATTTATTATAAAGTATATTCATGCTCTGTATTCGAGATTCAATATCCCTTAGAATAGTCTTCAATTGCATATCTGTTGTATTTGCCGATTGTAGATTAAGAATAGAAAGCAAAATGCTCATATTATTATTAATTCTATGAAGAACTTCTTTTAAAAGAAGATCTTTCTCTTCCAATAGATTGGAAATTTTTTCTTGAGCATGCTTCAAGTCTGTAATATCAATGATTGTTCCCATGATTTTAACTACAGCACCTGACTCTATCTTGACGTTTTGATAAGTAGGAAGAACCACGCGCATTTCCGTATACCGGGGATTGGTTCTATATTCTAAAGGATCCGGAATCTCTCCTTTCAATAGGAAATCTACAGCAGACATTGCAATGCTTCGATCTTCTTCGTGAACATGTTCCAAATATTCTTCTAAAGTGGGAGGAGTTGGACTCAGAGGGAATCCGAATATATTAAACATATTATTGGACCACCAACCGCCCCCTGTTATAACGTCAACCTCCCAGGAACACATTCTTGCCGAGGACTCAGCATTTTCCAGACGTGTTTTTATAAGATTATTTTCAATTTGAATCAAGTCCTTCTCGGAGATGTTTTTGGTCCAAATAATTATACCTTCCACATGATCATTGTCATTTCGGAAGGGAAATAACTTCACTTCAAAGACGGATGTCTCAAACTCCTCATTCCCATAACGATTTGTAACTACAATTACTTCTCCATTCAGACATTTTCCAAAATTCTGCTTAGAGACTTCGACATCCTGTGAATTTGTAATAAAATCATGAACATTTTGACCAATTTCAATCTTTCGATTGTAGATTCTTTCTACTTCCTTGAAATAATTTTGATTAAAACATATATAATCAAAATTACGATCTATGATAGCGACAGAATCTTCTGTATTCTCAAGAATGGATTGGAGTATAAAAGGATGTAAATTCAAATCAATTATTTGATCTACTCACTACTCTGCGAAAAGAATTTGCGTAGTAAGCAAAAGAATTGTGGTTTCTTGATTGAATGTAAACCTTTCCTTTTCCGGTAAATCTACAGACCAATCCTTCACCACTCAAGAATAGTGATTTCAAACCTCCCACTTTCTGAATATTATATGTCAATGATGATTCAAAACCTACAATGTGACCGGTATCCACAATATATTCACCATCCACTTCAACTTGATGAATTGCACCAAAGCTAGAAAAAAACAAGTCACCAACTCCACTGACTTTCAAGAAGAAGAGTCCTTCACCTCCAAAAAATGATTTAAAGCCACCAAACTTAGAATCTATTATTAAATCAGTTGATCCTGCTACATATGCTCCGGTACTCAATATAATTTCTTTTCCCCTCAATTGACGGTGCTCCAAGTCTCCTTGAGTTGCCGGACTAAAATATACTTCACCAGCTCCACCTGTTGCCCTGTAAGTATTTTGAAAAAAGGACTCACCACTCAATAAGGCTCTTTTCGCGGAAGCTAAAAAGCCTCCCTGTGCTTTTGTCTCCATCAATACATTCGAACTCATTGCAACCATAGCTCCCGATTCAGCACGTATGGATTCTTCGTTATTCAATGTTACTTTTACTGTTGGAAAATCAGGTTTATGTATAATTTCAAAATTCATAATTTCTCCTATTATTTTATCGAACTACTTTTGAATGGGGGGCAAAACTTCACGAAACCATTTACCCAGGTCAGGTGTATTGCGAGTCTGAATCCACATCTTGCCTTTCCCTGAAAATCTCATGGTCAACCCCTCTCCTCCCAAAAAGAAAGACTTCCAACCGCCGAACTTTTGAATTCTATAATTCAATCCTTCCTCAAATGCTACAATATGTCCGGTATCGACTATAATTTCACCATCCACATCAATCTCTTCTATTCCACCATAGGATGAGAGAATAAGGGCTCCCCTACCGGAACACTTTAAAAAGAACAATGACTCACCACTAAAGAATCCCTTCATACCTTGAAATTTAGTATCCAATTCAATACCGATCTCAGAAGCCAAGAAGGATGTAGATTGAACAAAAACTGTCCCCTGCAGATCCAATTTCTGCACGTCCCCCGGTAGAGTGGGAGCAAGAATAACTTCACCCGGATTATTTTCAGCGGTAAATGTATTCATCCAAAAGGATTCACCACCCAAAGCCATAACCTTTAAGCTTTTCAGTAAACTTCCACTCTGTGCTCTACCTGTTTTTATTTTCACATTGGAGGACATGCTTACCATAGCACCTGATTCCGCTTTGACGGATTCTCCGGCACTTAAGTTGACTCTGGCTATAGCATATGCAGGTTTGTATTGTAATTCTATATTCATAATTATATCCTATTTTGGTAACAATGGTGTTAACCAAGAAATCACTCCACTCGGAACCCTTGTTTGTATCCAAACTCTTCCTTTTCCACTAAACTCGCAGACGAATCCTTCACCGGATAGAAGTGCTGTTTTCCAACCACCACCTGCTCGCCTAATATTAAAAGTCAAACTATCCTGAAATGCGACGATATGTCCCGTATCAATAATATATTTCCCTGAGACATCGATAGGAACCACAGCACCATATGAATTCACGAAAAGATCCCCTGAACCGCTAGCTTCCAGCAAAAAGAGTCCTTCTCCACCAAATAATGTTTTCAAACCTCCAAACCTACTTGTCACTTGAATAGAATCTGTAGACGCAAGATAAGATGTAGTTTGGATCATAATCTTTTCATTGCTAAGCCTCATATGCACAATATCACCGGGCATCATGGGTGATAGTGCAACTTTGGATGGGGAGTTTGCACTGAAATAATTAAAGAAAAAAGATTCACCACCAAAGAACCTTCGTTTTAGTGCGGAGAGTAAACCGCTTCCCATCTTGGTTTCGATATTCAATCCCGGACTCATATATACCATGGCTCCGGCCTCTGCTTTTAGATTATCCCCGGGAGCAAGGTTTACTTTTAACATCGCATAGGATGGTTGGTGACTTATTTGAAAATCCATAATTTTTTTATTGGACAATATAATTGGAAATCGTCAACATAAAAAAGTTATTCCAGGAGGCATAAAAAATGAGAAAAATTATTTTAACCCATCTAATTGGATTATTCCTGATCACTATTGTGGCAATGCAGTGTACAACACAGAAAAAAGAACCTATTGTACCGGGACTTACAGTTGAAAAATTTACAGAAAATGGTGTTGAAAAGTATCGATTCATTTCCATTGGAGAGGCAACTCCAAAAGCTGTTGAATCAAAAAGTATCGCCATGATGCAAAGCACATCTTGTGAAGCGGCAAAAAAAATGGTTAGAGCAAAAATCGCAGAAATAAGAAATAATCCTAGAGCGAATGAACTCTTAGCTAAATCGGAGGGTTCCAAAATGCTGGAAGGTGGCAAATACTGCGAAAGCATTTATACCATGAATGTAGAGTGGTAATCGCAAAACCGAAATTCAAGCTAACCAAAAATTAAATATTCTTGTTTGGCTCAATAATAAATCGTATAGGGTTTCCTATACGACGATCTAAATGATCGATACACTCATTCAACTCATCCAATCCATGATGCGATGTTATGGATTGTGAGAGATCCAATTTTCCACTTTCGATAAGTTGGATCAATTCAGGTATTGCCCTTCGATCTGATCCATAAGAACCTGTAACTGTTAACATCTTTTCTATGATTAGAAAAGGAATTTTAAAAGTAAGAGGATTCCTACCAATTCCCACCATAACCATTCTGCCACCCGGATTCATTGCTCTTACCGATTCTTCTATATTCGATGTGTAACCTGAAAAATCCACCAAGAGATCCACTCCCTTGGAAATTTCTTTCAGTTCTTTTCCTGGATTTTTAACCTTTTTGATTGATATAGTTTCATCTGCACCATACTTGGAAGCGTTCTCCAAAGCATTCTCATCTATATCAATTGCAATTAACTTAGATTTCGTGAACGCTCTGGCTATAGCAACTCCATGAATTCCCAAACCACCACAACCGATAATTGCAACAGTGTCACTTTCTTGGATTTTCCCTTGGAACCGAATTGCATGATAAGGAGTAGATACTGCATCTGCCAAGATAGCTCCCTGGTCAAAAGGTATAGAGTCCGGAAGATGATATAGATACCTCTCTTCCACTGTATTGAATTGAGCAAAGCTACCATTGCGATCAAATCCAAAAACTCCCAAGCTCTTGCAAAGATTTTCTCTTCCCGCAAGGCAAAACTCACAAGTCCCGCAGGAAGTACCTGCAGAAATTACGACTCTATCACCCTTCTTAAATTTAGAAACAGATTCTCCAATCTCCACAACTTTACCGGAAGCCTCATGACCGGGAACACCCGGATAATGCTTACATTTTAAAGTTCCATGAGCAATCAAATGTACATCAGATCCACATACACCACATGCGGCTATTTCTACCTTCACTTCACTATCAGATGGCTTGGCTTCTTGAACATCCTGTATTTCAACTAAATTCTTACCTTTATTTAAAACAGCAGCTTTCATGTTCTAACAGTATCGCTCACAACTATGAACTGTCCATTGAAAAACAGTCTAATATACAGAAATAATTTAAGATCAAAGGATTCGAATGAATTTACAAGAAAAACTAAATTGGCGATATGCAACAAAAAGAATGAACGGAGAAAAACTTCCACCCGATAAATTGGAAAAAATCTTGGAAGGGATCCGACTCTCTGCATCCTCGATGGGTTTTCAGCCTTATACAATCTACGTTATAGAATCGGAAGAGATGAAAAAGAAAATATCCGAAAAAGCATGTAAGCAACCTCAAGTTATGGAATCTTCCCAACTATTGGTATTTGCTGCATGGACTAAGGCAGGAGAATCCGAAATTGAAGATTTCTTCCAGCTCATTTCCAAAACAAGAAATGCTCCCATGGAATCCCTGGATGGATTTCGAAAATCAGTTACATCTGTCGTAACAGGAAAAAGTTCCGAAGAACTCCTCCAATGGACTTCCAAGCAAGCGTATATTGCATTGGGATTCGGATTGGTATCTGCGGCAGTAGAAGATGTGGATGCAACACCGATGGAGGGTTTTGATCCGGATGCAATGGATGAGGTTTTGGGATTGAAAGAAAAGAATCAGAGATCTACCGTATTACTAGCTTTAGGTTACAGAAATCCGGAGTTGGATGGATTGGCAAGTGCAAAAAAAGTCAGACGAAGTAAGGATAAATTATTTACGAAGCTATAATTTAAGCTTCGTCAACCATCTCTACAAATTGTTCTTTTAGCTTGGACTCTCTGGGGTATTCCAAGCTTAAGATTCTAAAGCTTGGTTTGAATTGAGTCTTTCCATCTAGTTCCTTGGGTTGAAAATCAGACTTGATCTTTCGTATGACAATTTCAGCTTCTTCTTTATCTTTTGAATGAAATATTGCTACAAATTTTCCCTGCCCCACTCGGATGTAATGATCGTTTTCACCAAGATGCTCTTGGATACTCTTTCTAAGACCATCACAATAATCACCAAAATAAGAATGTCCCAATAGCTGAATCATTCTGGGAATACTCTGAACTTTGAAAACGACAACGGTGAAAGCAGTATTTAGATCGGAGGCTTTACTGATTTCAGTTTCCAAACGATCATCCAATGGACTGAACGGATTGCGGAATGCATTATCTCTTTCATCTAAAATCATTATATTAGCAAATACAGGGGAAGCAACTTCCATCATACTAAGTACGACTTCTCTATCGGAGTCAGTCCAAGGCATGGAAGTTTGGTGAACGATCATGATTCCCACCAACCAATTCAAATTAATCATAGGTATCACAACAAAATCTTCCATCACACCTAATTCATCATTGGATAGAAGGGAACAAAGTTCTGAATTGGATTGGAAGTCATCCAAACGGTAGACTCCACTTATATTGGATATCATTCCGACCAAATCAGAATTTCTACCGAATCGAAAAGATTCCAATGCGTTTGGACTGATTTGATTGGAGGCGAAGACTTTATATTCATCTTTGATTTTTGGATCGAATACCATGAAGGTAAATTTCTGTAATCCAAAATGATCCTTTAGGTAATCAATCATGAGATCATATGCAGTGTCGAATTTTCTAACACCGGATATATCCCTGGCAAAATCCAAAACCGATCCATTTCTTCGAACTATGGTTTCCAGTTTTTCCAACTCATTGGCTCGAGCCTCGAATTCTCTCACACG
>JAFIGA010000183.1 GCA_020831715.1 Leptospira sp.
GGTATCCGAAAAATTTCCCCAGTTAATTAGTGTTTTAAAAAATAAAAATGTCAATAAAATACTGAGAAGTCCGAAATATTTAGACTTCTCAATCCTAGCCCTCAGTAAATCAAACAATAACTTTTCAGACATTTCTCTTTCTGAATTTAAGGAAAAGTTATGGAGTTCTTTAGTGGCTGATTCAACCAACACTAAGAATGGTCTCCCGATTAAACGGGAAGTAGCCTTTATGGAAATTGCTTTAAAAAGAGCTAAAGAAATGAAGCTCTTTACAAGACCCGATAAATCTGATGCAGAAGCAATTTCGTGTTTAGAAAATGATGAAATAGTTTTTCAAGAAAACAGCAATAGAAGATATTCGCCAACTCACGATATCTTAGAAGACTGGGCATTAGTAAAATATGTTTCTACAATGATTGAAGATTATCCTAATCCAAAGGATTTATTTGCCAACTTGGGAAATGAACCAGCGATCAGGCGAGCGTTTCGTCTGTGGGTTGAAGATTGCCTTATTGACAACAGCAAAAAAGTTAATGAATTGATTAAAACAACTATTGCCGACCAATCAATTGATAAATATTGGTCTGATGAATTGTTGGTTGCTGTATTTAAATCAGAGAATAGTAGTTCGATTTTTACACTTTTTGAAAAAGAACTTCTTTCCAATAATGCGGTCTTCTTCAATAGATGTCTGCATATCATAAAGACTTGCTGTAAAGAAAGCGACCAGAAAGCGAACAAAAATAATTTACTATTACCATTTGGTTCAGGTTGGAAAGAAGCATTGTTTTTTATTCAAAAACAAATTTCTCTATTAGATGAAATAAAGCTTTCAATATTCAGATTTATTAAAGATTGGTATTTAAGATTATTATTGCAATATAATGAAATAGATGATGATGAATTGAAATCAGCAAAATCCATAGTACTTTTTTATCTAAATGACATTGAGGCTGGAAACGAATTCTGGGAAAATGAAAATGTCAAAAATAAGAAAATTGATTTGATTACTATTTTATTTGATCTAGCTGAAATTTCTAAGGATGAAATAACCCAACTCATATATCGAGCTCTGAAGAATGAGGAAAATCATGATTCATGGAGATTAACTTCTTTTTTTAAAACTGTAATTGAGGGTTTCTTATCTGGAATAGGAAATCATCGTTTAATTTCCAAGTTGCCAGAACTTATTGTTGATACTGCATGGAAAAAATGGAAATACAATCCTCCTAAAAAAATAGATTTTCCAGACGATGGGCTTGGTATATCATATAGACACTCTCTTGACCATGATGAGTGTTGGGGAATTGAATATGGGCATTCGTTCTCTCCGTCAGGTATATACAAAACTCCCGTTTATAATCTCCTTCGGGCTCATCCTAAGATTGGCCTTAATTTCATTCTTGAATTTATAAATTATTCTGTGGAATTTTATATAAAAGCTTCTTTTGAATACAAACACAATTTTTCTCAAATCAATATTGAATTAAATGAAGGATTTGTTTTGCAAAAGTGGGCGGGATGGGAACTTTGGGCAGCCTATAGGGGATTAAGTGTTACAAACTATCTGTTGGAATCATTGCTGATGAGCTTTGAGAAATTTTTATTGGACTTGGCTAGAGAAAAATCAGACGTAAGTAAAAAGAATTTAAAATTTATATTTGATTATGTTATCAGAAATAGTAATAATGTGGCGCCATTATCGGTTTTAATAAGTGTAGCAATTGCTTATCCAGAAGAAGTTGGAGAAGGGATGTTGCCTCTTTTATCAGTTCGAGAATTTTATGAATGGGATTTAACACGAGTAGTTCATGAGCAAATGCCAATGGCTCCATTTGATAATAGGATTCCTTTTGCACAAAAGGAACGTTTTGAGTCAAATAACTTACCTCATAGGAAAAAATATAATCGAGGGCTACTTGATTTTATTGTGGATTATCAGTTTAATATAAGGAAACTTAATAACGAAATTCATGCAATTTTTGATAAACTTAAAGAAAAATCAAAAAAAGAAGATGTTATTTGGAAAAAAAACTTGAACGAAATTGACATTCGAAATTGGGAGCTTATACCTACTGATGAAAAATATGGTCGATATACTGTTCAACCCAAATATGAAATGGAAGTGGTTGAATTTATTGATTCGCAAAAAGAATATTTTGAATCACAAAATGAATCTTTCAAATATTCAGGATTAATTTCAAGAGCATATAAAGGCGAGGAGATGATTGAATATGAGAAATGGTCCGAATGCCACAATTATTATACTATTCCTGATAATTTAAGTTTTCATTACAGTAACCCAGTAACTCTTGCCTTTATAGGTTTAAATCTTTTTTCGAATTCTTTATCAGAGAACCAAAAAATGTGGTGCTTAGATACACTTCTTCGAACTATCCATTCTATCTTGCATGATAAATTTAGCATGAATTATGCTGGAAATAAAACATATAATCTATTGGAAAAGGAAATCGCTTTGTCCTCTTTCCATTTACTCATGAGAGACGCACAGGATGAAGAGGAAAAGAACGAAATAATAGGAATAATGATTTATATGCTGTTTGCACCATTTCAAAATTATGAAATGCAAAAAATCGCTCAGTACATTAGAGAAACGTTTTTTAAGCAATTTCCAAAGGAAGCAAAAAGAGTTTGGCTTGGTCTTATAAAGTTTTCTATCTATAAAAAGGAAAATGAATTTATATTTGAATATCATGATGAAGAGAGATTCCGGAAGGCCAAAGTTAAAGAAAATCATTTTGTTGAAAAAATTTCTACTGATAAAAATCTTAAGCTAGACCTATCGGAAATCACTTTGGAGAAGTGCAGCGGAAACCTAATGGTAAGATCTTTTTTGGCTACTCCTTTCGATATTGATGATACAGATTATTTGAATTTCATCATTCACACACTATCAATTATTCTTAATGATTTATTGAAAAGAGAAGATTTCTCACACAGTAGAAATGTAGATTCAAGGCAAATTAATTACGAATCAATTTCGGAAATTGAAAAATATATTGCCAATTTATTTATAAATGCTGATTTTAAATTTTCAAAATCTGTTCTGACTACTTTAGTTAATTCAATATCAAAATCTTCACAACATCAAAGACATGGGCGAAATGATCTAGTTGAATTTATTAATACTACTTTAGATTACTATGTCTTAACACTTTATGCCAATGGATATCGAGATATTGAGCAAATTAAATACAAACAGCAAGAAGCAAATTTTTGGAATCTATGGGAAGTTCTTTTTGAATTAATTCCTGATAACAGTGATAATCCTCTTATACAAAAACTACTATTGGATATTAGATTTCTACTTTGGAATGAAAATGGAATTCCAAATGAAAATGATTGGAGCTTATTGAATGGGAAAAG
>JAFIGA010000160.1 GCA_020831715.1 Leptospira sp.
ATATAGGTCTGAAGATGTTCTTTTGTTGATGTAAGCTCGTGCTCTAATTCCAGAATTCTCGCGTTTACAATTGAGTCTTCATCTGTAAAATTACCTTTATTAATAAATTCAGATATTTCCAGTTTTTCGAAAACAACAACAAATAGCTCTCGAATAGAATTGGAATAGAGCAAAGGTTTTGCCGAAATGCGAACATAATGCATATTACCAAAAAGCTCGAACTTTTTAATATTGCTTTTCAAGGATAACCTTTCTCTGATTACTCGAGCGAGTAGAGAACGAACTTCTATCTGAAGTTCAGGATTCACCATTTTTAATATATTAACTTGTATTGCTCCCGGAACAAGACTGAGAAATAAGCGAACATCACCATTCACTTCCTGGATATTATATTCATCATCAATAACTACATAAGGATATTCAAATGTATTGTAAAATGTTTCCTTGACCATTTCAGGAATTGTGTGTTTCATTAAAATATTTTCTGTGGACTTAGTGTTGTCTGAAACCAACCTTCGAGTCTGACTCAATGAAGAAAATTTTACAGGATGAATGTTGCCTGCTCGCTTTCTGAGAAATATTTTATTCTTGGCATCATAGGTGGTAAATAAATCCGTAAACTTCCCGATAGTCTCGGATTTACCCAAGAGTAGAATTGCATCTTTTTTCAATGCATAGTGGAATATGGGAAATACATGTTCTTGCAATATAGAATTGAAATAAATCAGTAAATTTCTACATGAAATTAAATCCAACTTCAAAAAAGGTGGATTCTTGATTAAATCATGCTTGGAAAATAAAACCATACTCCGAATAGTTTTAACCAATTCATAGTCCTTTCCCCTTTTAATGAAAAATTGGTCTTGAATGCTATCCGGCAAATGACTGAGTGAACTTGAAGAATAGATCCCTCTTCGAGCAAAGGCAATTGCCTTATCATCTATATCTGTTGCAAAAATTTGCACATTCACCCTCATTTTCTTTTCTTGAAGAATCTGGAAGATGATGATTGCAATAGTGTAAGCTTCTTCTCCGGTTGAACAGCCCGCTACCCATATTCGAAGGTATGGATTCTCATCTGCCAACCCATCGACTAGTTGAATTAGTGATTCCTTCAAGGAAGAGAAAGCCTCTTCGTCTCTAAAGAATTTGGTAACTCCAATCAGTATAGTTGCGAACATCTCATCGATCTCTCGAGGTTCTTTTTCTATGTATTTAAGATATTCTTCAATTGTAGGAATATTCAGATGATTGAGTCTCTTCTCCAATCGCCTGGAAATAGTAGCTGATTTATAATTGGAAAAATCAGTTCCGGTTCTCTTGCCCATCAAAGAAAAAATTCGAGCCATCGCATCAGCTTCCAAAACTAATCCTTTGTCGGATTCAGAATCCTCTTCATTCGGTCTGATCTTTCCTGAATTTTGAAAAATATATTCGATTTCTTGTCCCATCTTTTCAGGAGGCAAAATCAAATCCACCATACCGGTTTGTATGGCAGATTGAGGCATTCCATCGTATTTTGCTGTATTAGGATCTTGAACAAGTATTACACCACCGGAGTTTTTTAAACTCATAACTCCTGCCGCGCCATCGGATCCTGTCCCGGATAGAATGATTCCTAGAACCAATCTATTCTCTTGATGTGCCAAAGAGTTGAATAATACATCTACGGATGGCTTGGGTCCGACACTTTGAGATGGTTTTCTTAGAAAAATTTGATCTCCTTGGACATATATCTCCTTATCAGGTGGTGTGATATATACTGTCTTAGCCGATAAGTTGTGCCCATGAATTGCCTCAGATACTCTTAAAGTAGTCTGTCTGCTTAATAATTGAACAAGCATACTCTTGTGAGTCGGGCTAAGGTGTTGAGCGATTAGAATGCAGGAATCATCCAAATCAGGTAGGTGGGCGAGGAACTCTTGCAATGCTTCCAAACCACCGGCAGATGCCCCGATTGCAATGATGTGCAGAGGGAATTTTTCGGAAATATGTTGACTCATTGCTGATTTTAGAATTTCAGATAAGAGCTATTGGTCAATATTTTTTTAAATAAATTTTACTATTTAAAGAATCGCACTTGCTTCGGTAAAGTCCAGTTGAACCCATCTTGGGTTGAAATTCTTTGATATAAAGGAGGACCAGAATTGATCACATAATAGACATGAAGTGTGTTTCCCTCTAAAACAGTTCTAAATCCTAAAAATGGAATATAATTCTTGTTTTGGGAACCATCTAATTCAGGTAGAAACACTTCTTGCCAATTCAAGTCATCCAGAGAAACAAAGACATGAGTCCTAAATGGTAAAAATCCATCCGATGCTCTTGAGTGAGCGATGATTAGCTTGCGATCTTCCAGCTGAATTCCTTGAACTTCAAGATTAATTTGATTTAAAAATTCTCGCTCAGATACAAAAGAAAAATTTGCGACTTCTTCCATTTCATTTATATCGTTGGGGCCTAAATAGTTGCCTATCCCTCTCACAAGTCGATAGGTATTATCTATGTGATCGGACTGAAGGACAAATAATGAACCATCAGAGAAAAACAACCAATCATTCTGTCCAAAATCTTCGGCTCCCGACAAGGATCCTTCGCTTACCAAAGAAATCATTGGGCTACCCCCTTCTTCGACCTGAGAAAGATTTGCGGCAATTGACAGTTGTAAATTCAAACCGGAATTATTAATATATCCCATTAATAGATTTTCATCATTCAATTTTTTGTATATATTTTTACCGGTAAAATTAGTTATAGGAAATGTGTTTCGATCACTTTCTTGGGGCCGAAATGATCT